>JAISKR010000011.1 GCA_031260845.1 Bacteroidales bacterium | reverse complement strand
CTTGATATGTCGGTAGAAAAGGGCGTCGCTCACTCCCAACGCACGGCATACCTCCAACGCGCCGCTG
The DNA here is from genome assembly GCA_031260845.1 of Bacteroidales bacterium. Classification (GTDB taxonomy): domain Bacteria; phylum Bacteroidota; class Bacteroidia; order Bacteroidales; family UBA4181; genus JAIRLS01. The sequence continues at coordinate 3,584 of JAISKR010000011.1, read as the reverse complement.
ATATTTTGCAGGTTGTGCTCGCCAAAAACGGACAAGCCCGTCAGTCGAAGGTCTCCGTGTATCAGGAATGTCTGTCCGTCGCGGATAAGACAGGGATGCGTGGCGTATGCCACCGTTTGGACTGCAAGGCGTTTGTTGTCCACCAACCGGCTCAGCGTCGCATCGTTGGCGCAATATATCAGCGTGCCGTCGGGTTCAATCAGGTCGATGAAACGGCTGAACTGCTCCGTGTAGTTTTCAAAAGTAGGAAAAACATTGATATGATCCCATGCGATGCCGCTAATCAACGCGATATGCGGGTGATACAGATGGAACTTAGGCCGCGGGTCGAGAGGTGATGACAGGTATTCGTCGCCTTCAAAGACCGCTATTTTCGCTTTTTCGCTCAGTCGCACCATCGTATCGAAGCCTGCCAACTGCGCTCCCACCATAAAATCGAAGTCCATACCGCATTTTTGCAGCACGTGCAGTATCATGGCGGTGATGGTAGTCTTGCCGTGGCTGCCGCCTATCACCACGCGGCGTTTATCGCGGCATTGCTCATACAGATATTCGGGGTAGGAAAAAATTTTCAAGCCAAGCCGCTGCGCTTCGGCTAATTCAGGATTATCCGCCCGCGCGTGCATACCAAGGATAACGGCGTCCAATCCGCTGTGTATCCTGTCGGTACGCCAGCCTTCCGACGCAGGCAGCAAGCCGTGGACAGCCAAACGGCTACGCGCCGGCTCAAATATCTCGTCGTCAGAGCCGCTGACTTCGTACCCTTTTTCTTTCAGGGCGATTGCCAGATTGTGCATGGCGCTGCCACCGATGGCTATCAGGTGAATCTTCATATCAAAATCCAAAAAATTGATGAGCGTTGTTGTAACACACATTTTCTACCAATTTCCCGATAAACGGCAGTTCCGAAGCGGGAAGTTCGCCGTTTTCCACGTCGCGTCCCAGCAGGTTGCAGAGGATGCGGCGGAAATATTCGTGCCGCGGGTACGAGAGAAAACTGCGCGAATCCGTGAGCATACCCACGAAGCGGCTCAACAATCCCAACGCCGACAAGGAATTCATCTGTGCTTCCATGCCGTAGCGCTGGTCAAGAAACCACCAGCCAGAGCCGAACTGCATTTTTCCGGCAACACTGCCGTCCTGAAAATTACCTGTCATGGTTGCAATTAACTCGTTGTCGCGGGGATTCAGGTTATAGAGAATGGTCTTTGCCAACCGGTTGTCGATATCCAAGCGGTCGAGAAATTTTGCCAGATTTTTCGCGACGGTGAAATCGCCAATAGAATCAAAGCCTGTGTCTGCACCTAACTGTTTGAACAATCGTGTGTTGTTGCTGCGGATAGTGCCGTAGTGGAATTGTTGAGTCCAACCCGATGCGTGATCCATTTTTGCGCCTTCCACCAGCAATGCCGACTTGAATGTGATGATTTCAGCCTGTGTCAGTTCTTTCCCTGAAATAATCTTGCTGAAAATGGCGTCAATAGCAGATATTGAAAAATCTTCCGCATAAAATTCTTCAATACCATGGTCGGACAACCGGCAACCTACGGAAGCAAAGAAATCATGCCGCACCTGCAAGGCTTCGAGCAAATCGGTAAAGTTGCGGATGGCAATGCCGGACACAGCAGACAATTTTTCCACATATTCCTTGTATGCAGCGGGATTTTCAACTGCCATCGCCTTGTCGGGACGCCATGTAGGCAACACTTTAATGGCAAATCCTTCCTTTTGCAGCGCGATATGGTGTTCGAGCGAATCCACAGGGTCATCAGTCGTGCAGACCACCTGCACATTAAATTTTTTCATCAGTCCGCGCGCACTGTATTCCGGCGTTTGCAACTTAGCGGTACATTCGTCAAAAATTTCTTTCGCAGTAGCGGGATTCAGAATTTTATTCACGCCAAATGCCCGCCGAAGTTCCAAATGAGTCCAGTGATAAAGCGGATTACGCATGGTATAGGGGACTGTTGCAGCCCATTTTTCAAACTTGTCCCAATCTGTCGTGTCTTTTCCGGTGCAGAAACGCTCTTCAATGCCATTGGTACGCATGGCACGCCACTTATAATGGTCGCCTTCGAGCCAAATCTGTCCGAGACTGTCGAATTTTCTGTCATTTGCCACCATTGCAGGGTCTAAATGACAATGATAGTCAATAATAGGCATTGCCGCTGCGTGATTGTGGTACAAACCCCGTGCAGTATCGCTCTGCAACAGGAAATCATCATCCATAAAGTTTTTCATTCTTATCAAATATAAATTTATTAATTTATTAAATAGTCCCTAACGGGCTTAATACAATAATCGGCGCCATCATTTCTTCGAGCGAAATACCGCCATGCTGGAAGGTATTTTTGTAGAAATTCACGTAATAATTGTAATTTTTGGGGTAAACCATATAATCATATCCCGTTGCGAAGATATAACTGGTGCTCATCGCAAGTTTCGGAAGATGAATGCTTGCCGGATCGCGAACCTCAAAAATGTTTTTCGACTCGTAATTCAACTGCCTGCCTTGTTTGTAGCGCAGGTTAGTGGAACTTTCCCTGTCGCCCAACACTTTGACCGGGTTCGCCACGCTGAGAGAGCCGTGGTCGGTGGTGATAACGATTTTCACCTGCTTTTCAGCCAATTGGCGGATAATATCCAGCAGCGAAGAATGTTCGAGCCACGAGCGGGTGATAGAGCGGTAGCCCGATTCGGAAGCCGATAAATCGCGAAGCACGTCCACATTGGTACGCGCATGGGACATGGCGTCGATGAAATTATACACGAAAACCGACAAATCGCAGTTAAGATAGTTGTGCAGGTTTTCGGCAACCTTCTTGCCCTGTCGTTCATTGGCTATTTTCTCGTAAGACATACTGTAAGACAGTCCCAAACGCTGCAACTGCTTGCGCAGCAATTCCTGCTCGTGCAGGTTGTGGCTGTCTTCTTCCACATCCTCGTTCTGCCAAAGGTCGGGATGAATCTGGGAAATGCCCAAAGGCATCAGTCCCGAAAACAGGGCATTGCGGGCATATTGCGTGACAGTGGGCAAGATGGCGCAGTAAAGCGACTCTTTGTCGGGTTTGTAGAACTGCCCGATGACAGGCGCAATGGCGTACCACTGGTCAAGCCGCAGATTGTCAATCAGTATCAGCGCCACTTTGTCCTTTTTGAGCATCGGGAACACTTCCTGCCGCAGCACATTAGGCGACATCAACGGCTTGCGGTCGGCTTGCTTGCCAAACCACCCGCTGTAATTGTTGCGGATGAAACGTGCAAAATTGTTGTTGGCGTCTATCTTCTGTGTTTGCAGAATTTCGTGCATCCCCTTGTCATCCAACTGTTCCAATTCCAATTCCCAATATACCAACTGCCTGTAAATGTTCATCCAGTCCTCAAAAGTGCCTGCCATATTAATGTTCCAGCCCAACTGACCGAATTTCGACTGATACAGGGAAGTAGTCTGCGCTGTCACCAAACGCGACGAATCGGTGATTTTTTTGATGGTGAGCAGAATCTGGTTCGGGTTCACCGGTTTAATCAGGTAATCGGCAATTTTCGAGCCTATCGCCTGATCCATCAGGTTTTCCTCTTCGTTT
>JAISKR010000216.1 GCA_031260845.1 Bacteroidales bacterium | reverse complement strand
CCTGTTCTCGCCCAAATGATGAAGGATGCAGGGGTACAAGTGCTGTTGCACACATTTTTCAGCGATGCAGTCGTAGTAGATGGTCAAGTACAATTCGCAATAATTGAAAGTAAAGCAGGCCGAGAAGCGATTATGGCAAAAACCTATATTGATTGTACCGGCGACGGTGATTTAGCCATAAGAGCCGGGGCAGGATGGACAAACATCATTGATACCTATACAGGTGAGAATGCAGGATTTGTTTTCGGAATCGGTGGAGCCGATTTGTCATTTATTTACAAACGAGCAAAGACCTGCGGCGCAATCTACGAACCATACTCTGGTCATGATGGGAACGGCGGTCCAAAAGACGGAACTTTGCATCTTGGCATAGTTCCGATGGTAATTCCAGAATGGGCAGAGTCATTCAAAGAGCTAAATATTGTCATGCTGAATTTCTATTCCATGCATTCGGGAGATATCACGTATGTTCATTCAATCAGCAAGGGAAAGATAGATCCCACTGATCCGGTTCTTATTTCTAAGGCTGAGATGGATATGCGAATCCTGGCATTAAAACTCACAAATCTGTTGCGGGAGAAAGTGCCCGGGTTTGAAAATAGTTTTATGAGTTGGCAGGCAACTCAGGTTGGTATTCGCGGTTCGCGTATTGTGAAGTGTGACTACAGTCTCACCCTGGAAGACATAACGAATTCCGCTCGTTTTGAGGATGAAATTGGTATTTTTGGATATCACGACTACGCGCCGAGAGATGAGCGATGTCGAATGAAAAATCAGGGGTTTTACGGGCTACCTTACAGAATGTTACTGCCTGGAAAGACGAAAAACGTTTGGGCGGCGGGACGTATTCTATCAGAAGATTTTTATGCGCAGATGTCTACAAGAAATACGGTGTGCTGTATGGAACAGGGACAAGCTGCGGGTATTGCGGCTGCTCTTTGCGCTGAAAAGGGCATAAACAGCCGTGATCTTGATTATGCGGATATTCGGGCTGCTCTTGAGGCTCAGAATGTGTACTTCGCAACTTAAACGAGACAGGAGGAAAAACTTATATGTTTTCGGCAAAAATATTTGATTCACGTATCAAGTCTTTTAACGTTAGCGGAAGCGAACGCTGGCTGGGTCACTTTTTGGCCCCTGGTTTATTGTATGTGGCTTACTATTCGGTGGGCGGCAGCTATTTGAACGTTTTTTACACCGATGTTCTCAAGCTGAGTAATTTGTGGGGCGGGACATTCCTAATGCTGGTACCTATTTTCTCAAAAATATTTGACGCCTTTACCAATATCATCATGGGACGCATCATCGACACCACCCGTTGTCGTCAGGGCAAGGTCCGCCCATGGATTCTGATATCCGGTCCTCTGATGTTGATTACCGGCGTTCTGCTTTATACTATACCTCAGGCAGACGCCAATATTCAGGCAATTTGGGTTATTGTCAGCTACAATCTTTTTTTTGCCTTTGCCTTTACCATGTACAATATGAGCTATATGCTCCAGATGCCGCTGGCCACACGGAACGCGAAACAGCGCGACGGTTTGGCCGTAATCACCGCCATGGGCAACAATATGCTTCCCGGCATGGTTATAAGCATGCTGTTCCCCATGGTACTCCTGCCTTTAATGGGGGTAAATCAGGGTAGGTGGATTGCTGTTATGAGTATAGCATCAATCATAGCGCTTCCCGCTGTTCTGTTACAGTATTACTTCACGCGGGAACGTGTTACAGAGGAAGCCACCGAATCGACAGTGGAAATAAAAACTCATACCTTTGTTCAGCAACTAAAGGCATGTTTTGCCAGCAAATACTGGATCATGATCATGGGCATTTTTGTTTTGCTCAGGCTGTTCAATATATTCCAGAGTCTGAGTATGATATATTACGCTAATTGGGTGTTGGGTACCTATAATGATGGCAGAACTATAACGCTTATTAATGTTATCGGGCAGTTTCCTCTTGGACCTGGCGTCTTCTTATTGTGGCCGCTTGTTAAAAAGTTTGGCAGACGCAATATCACGATGATCGGCTTTACACTCGCCGCAATCGCCTGCGGCCTATGTATGTTGCAACCACGGAATATGACTGCGGTTCTGACTTTCATGTTTATAAAGTCAATTGGTTATCTTCCGAGCATCGGTATTATGGCCTTGCTGGCGGCCGCATTGGATCATGTCGAGTGGCTGAATGGGTTTCGCTGTGATGGTCTATCAGCCGCCATTTATACCGTTATTGATACCGTTGTTTATGGTATAGGCCAAGGAATATTCAATATGTTTCTATCCAGGTTCGGCTATGTACCTCCTACGGCAGATGGCAGTTGGGTCTCTCAAAACGTTTCTTTACAAAACTTCTTTGTCTGGGGATTTTTTGGAGTACCCATGCTTACGCTGCTGTTCGTCGTGTTTATGCTGATATTCTTTAACATAGAAAAACAACTGCCGCAAATCCGCACCGACATCATCGCCCGCCACAAGGCGGAGGCCGAAGCCCGCGGCGAAGTCTACGTGTCGCCTGAAGAAAAAGCGGCGCGGGAACAGGCGCGTCTTGACCAAATCGCCGAAGAAAAGCGGGTGGAAGAACTGCGGGCAAAATGCGCTAAGAAGGGCTTAAGTTTCGATGAGGAAGAGGCAAAGTATCAGCGAAAAACAGCCGTGAAAAAGGCCAAAGCCAAAAAACGGTAACAAGAAAATGAAGGAGCAAAGAAACCATGAGCAAAGGCGTAGTGAAAAGAAATACTGTGGATAAAAGGAGTTCAAAAATGGTCATTGTTGTTTGTGTCTCCCTGGTCGTGATAATTATTGTTACCTTGGCTTTGGTAATGCGTTCAACATTGAATTCATTTAATAAGCTTTCGGAGACCGAGCGTGGCAGTAAACCCATAGGGTTCATCCTTATGAACGAAACCGCAAAGAAAGGCCAGACGGTTTTTCTCGGAGACTCTATTACCGAAAATTACCGTGTCTCTGAATTCTTTGCCGATTATACCGCGGAAAAAGGACGCCTTGTGTATAACCGTGGTATCAGCGGGGAGGTAAGCGGAGAGATGAATAAACGTTTTGAGCAAACGGTTTTACCCCTTGCTCCCCAGAATATTGTTATTCTTATCGGGACAAACGATCTTGCCAGGGGTGTGGAACCGGTGAATATTGCAAAAAATATCGAGCAGGTATTATCGCTTTCACGATCCACCTATCACGAGACAAACATCATTTTACAAGCCGTGTATCCGACAAATCCAACAATTACCGACAGTTTTATGCGTATGGTTCTTCATGGCAGGCGCACGGCGGCGTCCATAAAAACCTTGAATGGTTTGCTTGAGGAAAAAGCCCAAATGTATAACGCCATTTGGCTTGATGTAAGCTCCAGCCTTGTGGATGAAGCGGGAAATTTGGATAAAAGATTTACTTTTGACGGCCTTCATCTTAACGCGGCAGGGTACAGGGTTGTTACCGAAAAAATACTACCGCTGTTGCAATAAAGAGGAAGGGAGTACCATGACGAAAAGGCAGGACATTCAAATTAGGGACCCTTTTGTGGTTGTACAACAGGATAGTTATTATCTCTACGGTTCAACGGACAAGAATATCTGGAGAGGCTCCGGCACAGGGTTCGATATGTATACAAGTTTGGGAGACATGGACGAATTCGAGGGGCCGTTTCCGGCGTTCCGTCCACCCATGAATTTTTGGTCAAAGGGCCAGTTCTGGGCGCCGGAAGTCCATCAATACCGGAACGAATGGTATATGTTCGCCACCTTTAAGCCGGTACAGGGCCGCAGGGGAACAGCGATACTCAAGAGCGCGGGCGGCTCAGGCGAACAGGGGCTTTACGGCCCCTTTGTACCCTGGAGCGAAGGGCCGGTAACACCGCCGGAATGGGAATGTCTTGACGGCACTCTGTATGTTGACGAACAACAAAAACCCTGGATGGTCTTCTGTCATGAATGGAGTCAGGCGGGGGACGGGCAAATTTGCGCCGTGCCCCTTGCGAATAATCTTAAAACTTCCATCGGGGAGGCGGTTCTCTTGTTCCGGGCAAGTGAAGCGACCTGGACGCACCCTTTGCCTCAAATCCCGTTTGCGGCCTTGTTCAAAAAAGCAAAAAGAAATTATGTTACCGATGGGCCGTTTTTGTTTCAGGGAAAAAACTCCCTCTTTATGCTCTGGTCATCCGTTGGAAAAGGTATGCGTTACCTTATTGGTACGGCAAAGTCAGAAACAGGAACAGTGCTCGGTCCCTGGATACAAGATCCCGAACCACTCTTTGCCGCGGACGGAGGTCACGGGATGCTGTTCCGTTCCCACAAAGAACCTACGGTTCCAGGACAGTTGCTTCTGACGATACACGCGCCGAATCGTACCCCAAAAGAACGAGCAATGTTCATAGAAATTGAAGAACGTGGCGGCTGGCTGCGGGTAAAAAAAGGAGAAGCGCCATGAAATCCATACACTTACGAACCGAATATCTTGAAAGCCCATTGGGGCTTGATATTGCGGAACCATGCTTTTACTGGAACTGCGAAGGTCTGATTAGGTCAGTCAGATTGTTTCATGTTATCTGAAAAGAACATTGCGTCCGTGAAAAATGGACATAATAATAAAACAAAGGCTAAAAGAGGGAAAATAAAATGAAAGCTATACACTTACGAACAGAATATCTTGAAAATCCGCTCGGGCTTGATATAACGGAACCGCATTTTTTTTGGAACTGTGAAGGCGGCACTACACAAAGCGCTTACAGAATTAGAGTAAGCTCGAATACCGTTGAAATTTGGGATAGCGGTAAAATTGTTTCAAACAGGATGACTCATATTCTTTATCAGGGTAAGCCGCTTCAAAGCCGCAGCCGTATACTATGGTCTGTAACTCTCTGGGACGAGAAGGATGTCGAAGGTGAACCTTCCGCATCATGGTTTGAAACGGGATTGCTTGAAAAATCCGATTGGAAAGCGCGTTGGATAAGCGGAAACTATACGCCAAGAAAAAACACGCGCTATTCGGTAGATTATTTCAAAAAAGAATTCGTTTGCGAAAAGCCGGTAGTATCGGCGCGTCTCTATATCACTGCCTGCGGCCTGTATATAGCGCGAATTAACGGGGTGCGGGTTGGCGGTTTTCAATTTGCGCCCGGCCTTACCGATTATCGAAAACGATTACACTATCAAACTTATGATGTAACAGCAATGCTTAATAGAGAAAATTCACTTGAGATTGAACTTGCGGACGGCTGGTATCGCGGGTCTGCGGGCTGCTGGGGAGAAACCGTTGTTTACGGTCGGCAAACCAAATTTCTTTGTCAGCTTGAAATAACATCTGATGATAATAGTATTGATACGATTATTAGTAATGATAGTTTTACATGGAGTAACGACGGCCCTCTCCGTTTTGCCGATATGAAAGACGGTGAAATATACGATGCTAATCTTACACCTTCATATCAAGGTATGGCGCGGGAGGTGAAGCCGCCTGAGGCGGAAATCCGAGCATCAAACAGTTTGTCTGTTAGCGAACATGAGACCTTCATACCAAAACTACTTATAACACCTGCCGGGATGACAGTGTTGGATTTCGGTCAGAATATCGCGGGGTATATTGAGTTTCGCGTGAACGCAGAAAAGGGGCAAACACTGCATTTAACCTGCGGGGAAAAGCTTGATGATTCAGGCGAGTTTACACTCGATGGTATTCAACATCTAAAAGTAGATAGGGAATTCCGCTTACTCGACAGGATTATGATGTCTACAGGAAGCAAAAATCTAAAAGGAAAAATCGTAAAAACGCCGTTGCAAACAATACACTTTACCTGCACCGACGGCGAAAATATTTACAAAACAAAATTTGCTGTTTTCGGCTTCAGATACGCGCTTATCGAAACGGACATCGAAATCGATCCGCGCGATTTCAGAGCTATAGCTGTGTATTCCGATATGGAGACAACGGGAAAGTTTAGTTGTTCCAACGAAAAGGTAAATCAACTATTCAAAAATACATTTTGGAGTATGAAAAGTAATTTTCTTGATGTTCCTACAGATTGTCCCCAGCGAGAACGGGTTCCTTGGACAGGAGACGCTCAAATTTTCTTTAATACAGGCGCTTTTTTGATGAATGCCGCGCCGTTTTACCGGAAATGGCTTGGTGATTTACGCGACGGCCAGTACAAAAACGGCAGTATTTCCGCATCCGTTCCGCTTGTAGGAATGGAAATAGTATATAAGGCGACAGGTAATTCTGCCGGATGGCCGGATGCTATAGTGCTCATTTCCTACCGGTTTTGGAAACGTTACGGGGACACTGAGATTTTGCGCAAAAATTATCCAATGATTCAGAAATTCGCTAAATACTTAATTTCGCGCACAGGTCACAAAAATCGAAAAAGTGCGAAGTCCAACCCTTACAATAAATATGTTTATGAAAAGGGATTGCAGCTTGGCGAGTGGCTGGAACCGGAAGACTGCGGAGAAAAAATTACGGCGATGTCAAATAAACTTCATACCGAGGAAGCAACAGCATATTTACATTACACCATGTCAAAGGCGCAAGCGATTGCAAAAGAACTTGGTGAGTATGCAGATGAAAAATTATTTTGTGAATATGCAGAAGGGGCAAAAAAAGCATATAATTATTTGTTCCCTAAAATTGATACCGATAGAGAGGCGAAACTTGTCCGCCCTCTTGCGTTCGGGCTTCT
>JAISKR010000205.1 GCA_031260845.1 Bacteroidales bacterium | reverse complement strand
TTTTATTCAGACAAACATAGCGATTTATGTATCGGACAAACACTTGCGGAGAATTGAATATCAGCCATGTAGAACAAAACGTCACCTTGGCGGGATGGGTGCAGCGCATCCGCGAACTGAGCGGAATGACTTTTATTGATTTGCGCGACCGCTACGGTATCACGCAATTAGTGTTTACCGAAACCGTCAATGCCGCTTTGTACAAGGAAGCCGGAGAACTTGGACGCGAATACGTCATTCAGGTTGAGGGCAAAGTGTGCGAAAGAAGCAGCAAAAACAGCAAAATCCCGACCGGCGAGATTGAAATCGTGGTTGAACGGCTCACTGTGCTCAACAGCGCTGTCACACCGCCCTTTACCATTGAGGATGAAACCGACGGGGGCGACGACCTGCGGATGAAATACCGCTATTTGGACTTGCGCCGCGGTGCAGTCCGCCGCAACTTGGAACTTCGCCACCGCATGGCGCAGGAAATACGCCGCTATTTGGACGGCGAGAAATTCCTTGAAATTGAAACGCCTGTGCTTATCAAGTCCACGCCCGAAGGCGCACGCGATTTTGTGGTTCCTTCGCGCATGAATCAAGGTCTGTTCTACGCACTGCCGCAATCGCCGCAAAGTTTCAAGCAGATATTGATGGTGGCAGGCTTCGACCGCTATTTTCAGATTGTCAAATGCTTCCGCGACGAAGACCTTCGCGCCGACCGTCAGCCTGAGTTTACGCAGATTGACTGCGAAATGTCGTTCGTCACGCAGGACGACATTCTGGGCATTTTTGAAGGACTTGTCAAACAAATGTTCCGCTCGGTGAAAGGCGTGGAATTTGACCAACCCTTTCTGCGAATGACCTTCGACGAAGCAATGAGCAGTTATGGCAACGACAAGCCCGACTTGCGTTTTGGAATGAAAATACACGAATTGACGGCTCAGGCAAAGGGCAGCGGTTTTTCAGTATTCGACAATGCAGAATTTATCGGGGCTATATGTGCCACAGACTGTGCCGTCTATACAAGAAAGCAGTTGGACGAACTGACCAATTTCGTAAAACGTCCGCAGGTGGGCGCACAGGGGTTGATATACGTGAAATTCAATGCCGATGGCAGTGTTCAGTCGTCGGTGGACAAGTTTTTCGCAGCCGACAAACTGACCGAATGGGGAAAGACGCTGAACGCACAACCCGGCGACCTTTTGCTTATCATGGCAGGCGTACGCCGCAAGACCTTAGGGCAACTGAGCGAGTTGCGCCTCGAAATGGGCAACCGTTGCGGATTGCGCGACAAAGATGCCTTCGCGCCCTTGTGGGTGGTGGATTTCCCGCTTTTTGAGTGGGACGACGAAACACAGCGTTTCTACGCCATGCACCATCCCTTTACCTCGCCGAAACCGGAGGATATTCCCTTTTTTGAAAGCGACCCAAGCAAAATTCGCGCCAATGCCTACGATTGCGTGGTCAACGGGGTGGAACTCGGCGGCGGCTCTATCCGTATCCACGATGCGGCTTTGCAGCAAACCATGTTCCGCACGCTCGGCTTCACGCCCGAACAGGCGGAAGCGCAGTTCGGCTTCCTGATGAACGCCTTTAAATACGGAGCGCCGCCGCATGGAGGCATCGCTTTCGGCTTCGACCGCCTCGTGTCCATGTTTGCCGGATTGGACAGCATCCGCGACGTGATTGCTTTCCCCAAAAACAACGCCGGACGCGACGTAATGACCGACAGCCCATCCCGCATATCCGACGAACAGTTGAAGGAATTGGGATTGAAATTGACAGTTGACAATGGCAATGAATACACAGATTTATCTATACTAATATAAAATGATATGATTTCTATTACAGGTGATTTGGGAAGTGGAAAGTCCACAGTTTCAGATATTTTATGCAAGGAATTGAAATACGGTTACGTATATACCGGCGCCATTCAGCGGAAAATAGCCGAAAAATACGGTATGACCACCACAGAACTGAACAAATATGCCGAAACGCATCCTGAAATTGACGAGGAGATAGATTCCACCTTTCGTTCGCTGAATGACGCCACCGATTTAATTGTGGATTCACGGCTCGCATGGTTTTTCATTCCCAAATCCTTCAAATTGTTCCTGAAAACCAACCTGATGGTGGCTGCCGACAGGATTTGCAAGGACAAACAGCGGAAAAACGAGAGTTACCTGTCTGTTGACGAGGCTGCAAAGCAAATGACAGAACGGAAAACAAGCGAAAACAAGCGTTACATGGAATTGTACGGCGCTGATTGCACCAACATGAGGCTTTTTGACCTTATTGTGGACACTTCGTTCATTTCACCTGCAAAAGTCGCTGAGATAATTCTGAAATCGTACAAAGAGCAGTCCACAGCGACAGAACGCTCTCTGCAAGCGTTTGTAGCCCCGCAGAATCTGTATCCCACCAAATCCATCAAATCCCCGTGGGCGTGGGATATGCCCAACCAACCCATACAGGTGGTTCATTCCAACTCGTTCGATTACATTATTGACGGGCATAAAATAGTTTCCAAAGCCCTGAAAGAAGGGAAGGAACTTGTGCCGGTGATTTTCATTGATGCTCATGCCTTGTGCGACAAACAAAATACCTATCAGGAACACATTGCCCAATTGATAAAGCCGGAATTGCTGAAAGAATGGGAGGAATTTCATTCTTTCAAATATTTAACATATCCGTATTAAATGTTTTCATTGTCAACTGTCAATTAAAATGAACATTCTGGAACAAATCATTGCGAGCAAGCGTCAGGAGTTGGCAAAGGCGAAAGTTAAAAAGCCATACAGCGTTGTGTTGCGGGACGCAGAGGCTACCAATCTCGAAGGGCAATTGCGGTCGTTCAAATCGGCATTGCAACATTCTGCTACCGGTATTATTGCCGAATTTAAGCGCAAGTCGCCATCCAAAGGTTTTATTCACGAGGGAGCGAGAGTGGAGGATATTGTCCCCGGCTATGAGCAGGCGGGAGCCACAGCCGTTTCGATATTGACGGACGCCGATTATTTCGGCGGTTCGACGGACGATTTGGCGGATGCACGGCAACTTATCCGTATCCCGATTCTTCGCAAGGATTTCATCATCGACACTTACCAGATTTGCGAGGCGAAACTGTATGGCGCAGACGTTGTGCTGCTCATTGCTGCTGCTTTGAGCAAGGGACAAGCCGTGGAATTTACCGCATTTGCGCATCATCTGGGCTTGGAAGTATTGTTGGAAATACACCATGCCGGAGAATTGGATTATATTCATGCGCCTGTTGACGTGGTGGGCGTCAACAACCGCAATCTGGGCAGTTTTGTCACCAATGTGCAGACCTCGCTCGACTTGGCGGCAAAGATTCCGCCGGAAATGGTACGCATCTCTGAAAGCGGCATTTCATCGCCCGAAACGGTGAAAAGATTGCAACAGGCGGGTTTCAACGGCTTCCTGATGGGCGAAAATTTCATGAAACAGGCTAATCCCGCTCAGGCATTGGAACAGTTTATTGGCGCATTATCCTAAATCCCGCTCTATGAAACTGAAAATCTGCGGAATGCGTTATCCCGAAAATATTGCGGAAATAGCAGCGTTACGACCGAATTATCTCGGATTTATCTTTTACGGAAAATCCCCGCGCTACGCAGGTGATTTAGCGCCGGAAATTGTCCAAACCCTGCCGTCGGACATTCTGAAAGTGGGCGTTTTTGTCAATGCACCGGAAAAAATCATTGCGGAAACTGTCGCCAAATACCAACTCGACCTGATACAACTACACGGCAACGAATCGCCGGAAACCTGCCTTGCCCTGCGGAAAATCCGCCTTGTCATCAAAGCCGTCAGCGTGGCGGCAGCGAATGACGTTGCTCATGCAGCAGCAATCTATCAAAACGCTGTTGATTATTTCCTTTTCGACACCAAAACGCCGCTGTTTGGCGGTTCAGGCGCACAATTCGACTGGTCGGCGCTGACAGCCTACACCGGCAACACGCCTTTTTTCCTCAGTGGCGGCATTGGCGCAGACGACGCCGAACATCTGAAAACCCTGCACCATCCGCAACTACACGCCATCGACGTCAACAGTCGCTTTGAAACCACGCCCGGAAGGAAAGAGGCAACGGAATTGAGGGAATTTATGCGGAAAATTCAAAAAATATAAAATATAAAAACACGTTTTACGCAAACAGTTCTTCGTCCCTTATCAGCAGCAATATCGCCGATTGCGAAATGATAATGTATTTTTCGTCTTTGAAGATAATTTCGTGGGAACTGTTCTGCATATAGATTGCCAAATCACCCTCTTTGGGCTGAATCGGAACGTATTTCACTTCATCGCTTTTGTTTTTCCACGGCTCGTCGTCGGCTATTGCCGGAATAGGGTATCCGGGACCTACTTTCACCACATAACCACTTTGCAGACTTTCGTTTTCCTGCACTCCGGGCGGCAGCAGCAGTCCGCCTTTGGTTTTCTCTATCGGCGATTTGGGCTTGATTAACACACGGTCGCCGACCACGATAAACTTCTTTAAATCAGTATTTTCTATTTGAAGAGGCATAAATGCTATTTTTAAAAAACAGGCGCAAGTTATAAAAAAAAACGGAAACCATGATTGATTTCCGTTTTTTATTGATGTCGTGATGTATTACGCTTGTGCCACAGCAACAGCAACTGCCACCGAGGCGCCCACCATCGGGTTGTTGCCCATGCCGAGAAATCCCATCATTTCAACGTGTGCGGGAACGGATGAGGATCCGGCAAACTGAGCGTCGCCGTGCATACGTCCCATCGTGTCGGTCATGCCGTAGGAAGCGGGACCGGCAGCCATATTGTCGGGGTGCAGGGTGCGACCTGTGCCGCCGCCCGACGCTACTGAAAAGTAGGAATGTCCGTTTTCCATACATTCTTTTTTGTAGGTGCCTGCCACCGGATGCTGGAAGCGCGTAGGGTTGGTGGAATTGCCTGTGATGGAAACGTCCACGCCCTCTTTGCGCATGATGGCAACGCCTTCGCGCACGTCGTCGGCGCCGTAGCATTTTACCTTGCTGCGAAGTCCGTCTGAATAGGCTATCGTTTCGGCTATTTTCAACTCGCCGCTATAATAGTCAAACTCTGTGCGCACGTAGGTAAATCCGTTGATGCGGGAAATGATTTTTGCTGCATCTTTGCCCAGACCGTTCAGGATAACTTTGAGCGGCTCTGTGCGTACCTTGTTTGCCATTTCGGCAATTTTGATAGCGCCTTCGGCTGCTGCAAAAGATTCATGTCCGGCAAGGAATGCAAAACATTTGGTTTCTTCGCGCAGCAGGCGGGCAGCCAGATTGCCGTGTCCGATACCTACCTTGCGGTCGTCGGCTACGGAACCGGCTATGCAAAAGGATTGCAAACCTTCGCCAATCGCCTCTGCGGCTTCGGCTGCTGTCTTCGTGCCTTTTTTGATGGCGATGGCAGCCCCTACTACGTATGCCCATTTGGCATTCTCAAAACAGATTGCTTGTGTTTCTTCGCAAATTTTATAGGGATCTAAGCCCTTTGCGTCACAAATGGATTCTGCTTCTTCTATACTCTTGATCCCGTAACTGTTCAATACTTTCAGAACACTGTCTATACGGCGATCCTGACTTTCAAATTTTACTTCTCTTTTAGCCATTTTAATTTTCCTCCTGTTTTTTATTCGTGACGTGGATCAATATATTTTGCGGCTTCCTTGAAACGCCCGTAGGAACCTTTGGCTTTTCCCAAGGCTTCATTGGCGTCGGTGCCTTTCTTAATCATATCCATGAATTTGCCCAAATGGATAAATTCATATCCGATGATTTCATCGTTCTTGTCCAATGCCAGACGGGTGCAATACCCTTCTGCCATTTCCAAGTAGCGGGGACCCTTTTTCAGAGTGCCAAACATGGTGCCTACCTGACTGCGAAGTCCTTTGCCCAAATCTTCAAGACTGGCGCCTATTGCCAAACCGCCTTCGGAGAAAGCAGATTGAGTACGTCCGTAAGCGATTTGCAGGAACAACTCGCGCATGGCGGTGTTGATGGCATCGCATACTAAATCGGTATTCAACGCTTCCAGTATGGTTTTACCCGGAAGAATCTCAGCCGCCATAGCAGCAGAGTGAGTCATACCGGAACATCCAACGGTTTCTATCAGGGCTTCCTGAATGATGCCGTCTTTTACATTGAGCGTCAGTTTGCAACCGCCTTGCTGCGGCGCACACCAACCGATACCGTGGGTCAAGCCGGAAATGTCTTTCACTTCCTTTGATCTTACCCATTTTCCCTCTTCGGGAATAGGAGCAGGTCCGTGATCCGCTCCCTTTTTTACACAACACATTTGTTGCACTTCGTGAGAATAAATCATATTTTATTGATAATGAGAATTATACGACATAAAAACAAAATAACACGTTCTTAAAATCGAGCGCAAAAGTAGTTGAAAAAAATCATTTGACCAATTATTATTATTTTTCCCCAGAGTTAAACTCTACAAGTTTCTTCCACTCAATTTGTCCTGAATTGTTGCAAAAGTCATTGGCAAACTCTTTTGTGAATTTATTTATCATTTGTGCATACGATTCCATAAAAACATCATTCTTTTCTCTTGCTTTGTATCCGAGTGGTCCGATAATGTCTGTAAATAATGTATCTTCTCCGGATATAAAAGTCCAAAATTTTTGTCCACAATATTTAAAATAATCGCCTTTATCGGGTCTGTTATCCTTGCCATAGCAACATCCATTTATTGGGGTAATGATTAATCCCGAATTGCTTGTACGTAATGTTCGTTTTGCTGTAATAAAATCGCTTTTCATTTTGCCTGTCTGGCTACTGTTTCCCCAATTTGGTCCCGACTTTATGGTTACAATGTAACGAATATTGTCTTTATCAAACTCAAGGTCAATACCGGTTATCCCTGATTTCCATCCACCATAAACTTTTTGATTGATAA
>JAISKR010000225.1 GCA_031260845.1 Bacteroidales bacterium | reverse complement strand
AATCACAATCAGTTGGGGCAGGTTCTCGCCTTCCTGCAACATACGGCTGTAACGGCGGAACACCACTTCTTCCATCGAGGCGTAATCGTCAGGACCTTCCACCGTCTTAATGTTAAAATGCCGGTAATCCTTCTTGCTGGGGTGTGCGTTGCGAAACACCACGCACGACGCCACGGGGTAAGTGCCCTGTATGTTTGAATTGTCGAAACATTCAATGCGCACGGGCAATTCGCTCAGGTGCAGGTCGCGCTTGACGGTTTCCATGATGCGGTTTTCGTGACGGTCGGGGTCGGTGCGTTCTATTTGCCGCTTCTTTTCGTCCCTGAAATGCACCGAATTGCGCAGCGACAATGCGAGCAACTCTTTTTTGTCGCGCACTTTCGGAACGGTGTAAGTGACGTGAGGCAGGTGCATATCCGGTTCAAAGGGAACAATGATTTCCTCTGACCGGCTTTGAAAGCGCCCACGCAGTTCGGTAATGGCGATGCCGAGTAATTCCGCGGGGTCTTCGTCCAAACGTTTGACGATTTCGAGGTTGTGCGCCTGAATGATAGCCCCGTCCACCACGTGCAGGTAATTGATATAGGCACATTGTATATCGTCCACGTATGAAAAAACGTCCACATTGCTGATATTCGGATTGACGATGGTCGATTTAATCCTGTATTTTTCAAGCGTCGCGATTTTATTTTTCAGCACTTCCGCCTGCTCAAAGCGGTAGTTGTCGGCAAGTTCGCGCATTTCGCCGCGCAGTTGCTGTATCACCGATGAAACTTTACCTTTCAGTATTTCCTTGATTTGCTCAATAGAGCGGTTGTATTCCTCTTCGGTTTGCTGTCCGATACACGGCGCTTTGCAGTTGCCTAAATGGTATTCCAGACATATTTTGTATTTCCCTTTTTTAATCTGCTCATTGCTCAGGTTTAAGACACAAGAGCGCAAATGGTAAATCTGTTTCACCAAATCGAGCGACGAGCGCATCATCCCCACCGTTGTGTAGGGTCCGAAGTACAGCGAACCGTCCTGCACCGGATTACGCATCAGGTAAACCCTTGGGAAACGCTCGTTGCGCACAACAATCCACGGGTAGCTTTTGCTGTCTTTCAGCATAATGTTGTAGCGCGGCTGAAATTTTTTGATGAGGTTGTTTTCCAGCAGCAGGGCGTCGCTTTCGTTGTTCACCAAGATAGTACGAATGTCGGCAATCTTGTTCACCATCGTATATTTCTTAATATCGCTGAGAATATTGGTGAAATATGATGATACCCGATTTTTCAAATTTTTGGCTTTACCTATATATATAATGGTACCCTTTTCGTTGAAAAACTGGTAAACACCCGGACCGTCAGGTAAGTTACTGACTATTTGCTGAATATACTCGTTCACAACTTCGTCATGTTTTGGTTAAACTTCCAAAATGCCTAATCCTTGGCGGATAATTTCCGGTTCATCGCCGGTACAATCCACCACCGTGGAATATTCGTATCCGCCCAACCCGCTGTCTATCACCAAATCCACCAAATCTTCGTACTTTTCGTGAATCAGTTCGGGGTCGGTGGCATATTCCACCATTTCATCGTCCATTTGCACCGACGTGGACAGGATAGGATTGCCGAAGCGTTCCACAATCGCCAATGCCACCGAATTGTCGGGGATACGTATCCCGACGGTTTTCTTTTTGCTTTCGAGCATCTTGGGAACCTTGCCGCCGGCGTTGAGGATAAAGGTAAACGGACCGGGCAAATGGTGTTTCATCAGTTTGAACGTGGCATTGGACACCTGCCGCGCATATTCCGACAAATGGCTCAAATCCCTGCAAATAAACGAGAAATTGACCTTTTCGGGATTCAATCCCTTTATCTGTGCTATCCGTTCAACGGCTTTCCGGTTGTAAATGTCGCAACCTATGCCATACACCGTATCGGTGGGGTAAATAATGATACCGCCATCGTGCAATATCTTTGCAACCGCCTCAATTTCCCTCGCATTGGGATTTTCCGGATATATTTTGGTCATCATGACGACACGTTTTAATATTTTTGCAAAAATAGTTAATTTTCCCAACGTGCAAAAATACAAAATCCAATCATCTGAATGTATGATGATTGGATTTTCCTTTGGTACCCAGGACGAGACTTGAACTCACACGGGCTAACGCCCACTACCCCCTCAAAGTAGCGTGTCTACCAATTCCACCACCTGGGCAAAAACTCGGCACAAAAGTAATTATTTTCGTTGTATTTACCAAAGCAAAGTGTTTTTTTTATGAAAAATATCTGTCACCGTTCATTCAGATAGTTCTCAATCACTTTCGGAACGGCGTATCGGTGCACCTCGTTCCACTTCACCTTGACAGGTTGCCCGTCAAAAGCGGGACAGGCGTCTGCGAGTTCGTAAAAGCGGATTTTCAGCACCCGATGCGTCAAAATATGCGTGATACAGGGCGATATTTTTTGAATGACCGGACGGCTGTCGCCAAACCATCGCTGCCACTGCTTTGTGGCACACAAGATAGATGCGTCTGCTTCGCTGTCGGTTTCTATCATTGGAAATTCGTACAGCCCTTTCCATATATCCTTGGTGGAACGCTGTTGCAGGAAGGTAAAGTTGTTCGTATTAAGCACCAAATAATGAAAATAGCGCGTTTTAATACTCACTGCCTTCGATTTAACGGGAAGCAGGGAAACAATATCTTTGGAACAGGCGATACATACGGTTTTGAGAATGCAATTTTCGCAATCAGGGTGCTGTGGCACGCAATACAAGGCGCCAAATTCCATAATTGCCTGATTGTACAGCGCGGGCGATGCTTTTTCCATCAACTTTTCCGCGTGCCGACGGATTTGCTGCTTCCCTTCCTTGGCGTCAACAGGACTTTGAATGCCAAACAAGCGCGAAATGACACGGTTTACGTTGCCGTCAATCACCGGAACAGCCTCGCCGAAAGCAATAGAAGCAATGGCAGAAGCGGTATAATCGCCTATGCCTTTGATTTTTAGCAAATCATGGTAATTGTCGGGAAACTTCCCGTTCAAATGCTTTACGATGAAGCCGGCAGCCTCGTGCATATTTCTTGCACGAGAATAATACCCCAATCCTTGCCAAATTTTCAACACTTCATCCATTGAAGCATTCGCCAAAGAGAAAATTTCCGGAAATTTTTTCAAAAATTTTTCATAGTAATCAAACCCTTGTTTGACGCGGGTTTGTTGCAAAATAATTTCTGAAACCCATATTTTATAAGGATTTATCTCATCCCGCCAAGGCAAATCACGCTTATTTCGGGCAAACCATTCAATCAATTGTGTCCCTATCATCTCAATAAAATTAAAAAAATTACAAAAAAAACGAAAAAAAATAATTTTTATTTTAATATTAAATATTAAAGATATATATTTGCAGTCCGAAAATACATAATTTATCAATATATAATAACAAAAAAATAAGTAAGATATGACAAAGGCAGACATCGTAAATGAAGTTTCCAAGAGTACTGGAATTGAGAGAATTACCGTTCAAAAAGCGGTTGAAGCGTTCATGGAAAGCGTAAAAGGCTCGTTATCCAAAGACCAAAATGTGTACCTGAGAGGGTTTGGTAGTTTTATCGTTAAGAAAAGAGCGCAGAAAACCGCTCGGAATATTTCGAAAAACACAACTATCATTATTCCAGCGCATAACATTCCGGCTTTTAAACCTGCAAAAACTTTCGTTGGTCAGGTGAAAAGCAGCGTGAAATAATTTAAGGAACTGATAATTCGTAAATTAATAAAATTTTTAATAAAATGCCAAGCGGTAAGAAAAGAAAAAGACATAAAATGGCAACGCACAAGCGCAAAAAACGCTTGCGGAAGAACAGACATAAGAAAAAATAAGTCGTTACATTAATTATGTCAGATTAAAAGAACCTAAAATTTTCTATATGAGAGAGTTTTAGGTTTCTTTCCATTTGGATATTTTGTTGATTTACACGTTGCAGAAACTGTAAAGTGATGGAAATCACAGCGAATGATATGTTTGGCATCTGTTCAGATACAAATATAGCGTATTGTGTTTGGCATAATGGGTTTTATGTTATTTACGATAACAGGAAAATAAAATATTGAAATCCCAAAACAGAAATGGGTTGTGAATAATGATTTAATAATAGATGTATCCCCGTCCGAAATCACGATTGCCCATGTAAAAGACAAGCAGTTAGTTGAATTAAGCAAGGAAAAGTGCAATTTGCAATTTTCGGTAGGCGATATATATCTGGGCAAAGTAAAAAAGACTATGCCCGGTTTGAATGCAGCGTTTGTAGATGTAGGGTTTGAAAAGGATGCGTTTCTGCATTACCTTGATTTAGGTCCCCAGATACAAACCATGCAGAAGTATCTGTCGGCGGCTATACAGCGCAAGGGCAAAAATCTGGCTTCCTTGCAGAAGTTCAAAATTGAGGCGGATATTGACAAAAAAGGGCAGATTGCCGATACGCTCAATGTCGGAGAAACGATTTTGGTGCAAATCGTCAAAGAACCAATATCGACCAAAGGACCACGCCTGTGTTCGGAACTTTCCATCGCAGGGCGTAATTTAGTGCTGATACCTTTTTCGGAAAAAGTTTCTGTTTCCCAGAAAATCGTATCGTCGGAAGAAAAAAAACGTTTGCGGGCGCTGATGCAGAGCATCAAACCGAAACATTACGGCGTCATCGTGAGGACAGTAGCCGAAGGGAAATCGTCAGAACTGCTTGATGAGGAACTGCGCGAACTGGTGAAAAGATTTGAAGACGCTTTCAGACAGAACTTGCAAGACCCGAAACCGCCAAAACTTTTTATCGGCGAGATGAACCGCGCTTCAACCATCTTGCGTGACCTGTTTAACGGCACTTTTTCCAATATATATGTCAATGACGAGCACTATTACAGGGATATAAAAGAATATATCGGCGCTATTGCGCCGGAAAGCGCAAAAGTTGTCCGCTATATCAAAAGCGGAGAGCCTATTTTTGAACGTTTCGGCGTCAACAAACAGATTAAATCACTGTTTGGCAGGACAGTATCTATTCGCAACGGCGCGTACCTGATTATCGAGCACACCGAAGCCCTGCACGTGATTGACGTCAACAGCGGCAACCGTTCAAAACTCGGCAACGACCAGGAAACCAATGCCTTGGAAGTGAATCTGCTGGCAGCGCAAAATATCGCACAACAACTCAGGCTGCGCGATATGGGCGGCATCATCGTCATCGACTTTATTGATATGTACACCGCCGAACACCGCCAGAAACTGTTTGAGAAAATGAAAGAGGCGATGGAAGAAGACAGGGCAAGACACAACATACTGCCTGTCAGTAAGTTTGGCTTGATGCAAATCACACGTCAACGGGTACGTCCCGAACTGAGTGTGCATACCTTGGAAAAATGTCCGACCTGCAAGGGAAGCGGCGAAATTACGGCAAGCATCCTCTTTGACGACGAACTTTTCAACAATCTGGCATACCTTGTAGAGCGTGATAATCTGAAAAAAGTGACGATAAAACTGCATCCCTATGTAGCAACTTATCTGAAAAAAGGCTTGTTTTCAATGCGTTGGCAATGGTCGCGGAAGTTACATTGCACCATAAAATTGGAGGCTGTCCCCAATTATTCGTTTATTGAATCGCATTTTTATGTTGACGGAGTGGAAATTGAACAATAATTTTTTACTGAAATGAAGAAATTAATCTGTTTTATCCTACTTATCACCGGCGTATTGACGACAATGTTCGGTCAGGTTTTCAACCCTGTACGTTGGGAAACGACTGTCGAAAAGCAGACTTTGCTGTTCACAGCCCGCATTGACGACGGCTGGTCGATATATGCGCTGCATATACCCGACGAAGGTCCCATTCCTACCTCGTTTGAATTTGCGAACAGTGCGGAATACGAGTTATTGGGCGAAGCAGAAGAGGTAACCAAGTCGGAAGTCAAGTACGACGAAAGTTTCAAGATGAATGTAGGGAAATTCAAACACACAGCCGTTTTCAGGCAGAAAATCAAGGCATTGTCCGATAAACCCTTTACCGTCAAAGGCTCGGTCATCTATATGTGTTGCAACGACAACAGTTGCCTGCCGCCCAATGAGGTGGAATTTGCCGCAAAGGTGACGCCCGAACAGCAAACTGCGCCATCGCTTGCTTCTACGCCGATTCAATTGGTTGCACCGGAACAAATTGATACCGCAGAAAATATTGTTGCGATAGTGGATGAATCGGCGACAAATCTAGCAAACCCTGCGCTCGTCGATGCAGAAAATTCCCTTTGGGCGTTTATCCTGTTGGCGCTGTCCACCGGTTTGCTTGGAGTGCTCACGCCCTGCGTGTATCCTGTCATCCCGCTCACCATCTCGTTTTTCATGCGCAACGAACAAAGACGAACGAAAACAACAATTTTCGGATTGTCTATTGTGTTGATATTTACCTTGATTGGAGTGATTGCCGCTCTGACCAAAAGCGCCGATTTCACCAATCAGATTGTTGGTCACTGGCTGACCAACCTTATTTTTGCTGCCGTTTTCATCTTTTTTGCCCTGTGGTTTTTGGGATTGTTCGAGATTAGCCTGTCAGGCTCGTTAGCCAATAAACTTGACCAAAAGGCGAATAAAGGCGGTTACATTTCCGCATTCTTCATGGCTTTGGGATTGGTAGTCGTTTCGTTTTCCTGCACAGGTCCGTTTATTGGTACTATCTTAGTGGCGTCAGCACAAGGACTGGCTGTGAAACCCATCTTTGGAATGGCTGCTTTCGGCTTGGGCTTTGCCCTTCCGTTTACCTTTTTGGCGTTTTTCCCTTCATTGCTAAAAAAAATGCCCAAATCGGGCGGTTGGATGAATTCCGTGAAAGTGGTATTCGCCTTTATCATGCTGGCTTTTGCCTTGTATTTCTTCACTTCGGTGGACAGAAGTTTTGGTTGGAATATCGTCAGCCGCAACGGTTTTCTGTGCATCTGGACAGTGCTTTTTGCATTGATGGGCGTCTATCTGCTGGGGAAAATCCGTTTCGCCAATGACAGCGAGGTAAAAAGCATTGGTATTGTCCGCTTGTTGTTTGCCATCGCGGCTTTCACCTTCTCTCTGTACCTGTTTACCGGATTATTGGGCGAACCTTTGCCTGCCGTTTCTTCATTGCTGCCGGAAGCAAGTCATACTTCGCGAAAAAACGTTGCCGCTTCCGTCATATCGCCCGCGCAACTGTGCGGCGTTCCCAAATACAGCGATAAACTGAGTTTTCCGCTTGGCTTGCAGGGCTATTTCGACTATGACGAGGCGATAGCCTGTGCCAAAAAACAGAACAAGCCGGTATTGATGGTTTTCAAAGGACACGGCTGTGCCAAATGCCGCGAAATGGAAGCCAACATTTGGACTGACGGCGAAGTGCTCAACCTGCTGAACGAAAAATTCATACTACTTGCCCTCTACACCGACGACGACACGCCGTTGCCGGAAGCCGCACATTTCACTTCCGCCTTTGACGGCAAAGTGAAAAAAACGCTGGGGCAAA
This sequence comes from Bacteroidales bacterium, assembly GCA_031260845.1. Taxonomy (GTDB): domain Bacteria; phylum Bacteroidota; class Bacteroidia; order Bacteroidales; family UBA4181; genus JAIRLS01. The sequence goes on along the minus strand of JAISKR010000225.1, from coordinate 4,447 downwards.
AAAATACCGACATCGAAATAACACGGTATCAGACCAATGCGTTTCCTTATTACGCCATCCTCACGCCTGACGGCGAAACCGTAGGCAAGCCGATGGGATACACCGGCAAAGTAGAGGAATTTAGAGATTTTTTGAAAAGATAATTCATCAATGGAAATCATCAACGAAAAGAATTTAGTTTATCAGCCCAGCAGTTTGCTGACAGACGCCGTTTATAATTTCTGTCCGGGTTGCGGACACGGCACTGTGGTGCGCTTAGTGATGGAAGTAGTGGAAGAAATGGGCATTCAGAGCGAAACCATCGGTATTTCGCCGGTAGGATGCTCGGTGCTGCTGTACGATTTCTACAAGATAGACGTAGTGCAGGCTGCGCACGGTCGCGCACCCTGCGTGGCAACAGGACTGAAAAGGGTGATGCCCGACAAATTCGTTTTCACCTATCAGGGCGACGGCGACCTTGCCGCCATCGGCACGGGTGAAACCATACACGCCGTCAACCGTGGCGAAAACATCACCATCATCTATATCAACAACGGGATTTACGGAATGACAGGCGGACAAATGGCGCCGACTACCATTCCGGGCATGAAAACTTCCACAACCCCGCAGGGGCGCGAAATATCCACAACGGGATACCCTCTGCGCATCACCGACATTGTGGCAAGCCTCGACGGGGCATATTACGTGTCGCGGCAGGCGGTACACACTTCGGCGGCGGTAAGGCGCACCAAAAAGGCGATTCGTACGGCTTTCGAGAGCCAAAAACTGAAAAAAGGCGCTTCTTTGGTGGAAGTGGTAACAAGTTGCCATTCAGGTTGGAAGATGACGCCTTTGCAAGCCAATGAATGGATGGCGGAAAATATGTTTCCGTATTATCCCTTGGGCGATTTGAAAGCGGAAGGAAAGTTGATAGTTAAAAATTAAGGGGAAGAGTATTATCATGACAGAAGAAATCATTATAGCCGGATTTGGTGGACAGGGCGTCTTGTCCATGGGTAAAATTCTGGCTTATTCGGGCATCATGCAAGGCATGGAAGTAAGTTGGATGCCCTCGTATGGACCCGAAATGCGCGGCGGAACAGCCAATGTAACGGTCATCCTGAGCGATACCATCGTCAGTTCGCCGGTGCTCAACCATTTCGATACCGCTATCATCCTCAATCAGCAGTCGATGGACAAGTTTGAGCCGATGGTGAAGCCGGGCGGACTGCTGCTGTACGACAGCATCGGCATCATCCGGCATCCCCAAAGGAAGGACATTCGTGTCTTTTGCGTGGAAGCCGCCGTGGAAGCCTCAAAAACAGACCCGCGCATCTTCAATATGATAGTGTTAGGCGGGTATTTGCACGTTCGCACCTTCCTGAAAGAGGAAAATGTAGTGGCAGGACTGAAAAAATCCCTTCCCGAACGCCATCACAAACTGATACCGCTCAATCAGCAGGCAATATCGACCGGAATGAGCATCGTAAAAGAAATTCAATAATGTGAATCATTAATATAATGTATATGAATCGTCGATGGAATAATTTTTGGATAGGTTTAGCGCTGGGGGTAGCGCTGCCTCTGCTTGTCTTTGCCGCAATTTATTTGGTCAAATTCACGCATCTGTCTTTCAGTGAGTTTCTGAGTTATACCAACTTGAACCGGACTTTGCCCAAATTGCTCAGTTTGTGCGTTTTTCTCAATTTGTTGGTATTCTATCTTTTTCTGAATAAGGAATTTTGGAAAGGCACACGGGGCGTCATTGGCGCAACGCTATTGTGGACTCTTATAATACTCTGTATCAAATTTTTTGTTTAAAATTTAAAATCAAAAATAGGAAAATGAGGCATTTTACTTCTGTACACGATGTGACGGATTTGAAAAAGATTTTGCAGGAAGCCGCTGAAATCAAGAACAATCCGTATCAATACGAAACTGTCGGCAAGCATAAAACGATGGGCTTGCTGTTTTTCAATTCGAGCCTGCGCACAAGGCTGAGCACGCAAAAAGCGGCTCAAAATCTGGGTATGAACACGATGGTGCTCAACGTGAACGAGGACAGTTGGAAGATTGAAACCGAGTTCGGCGTGGTGATGAACGGTGACAAGTCCGAACACATTAAGGAAGCCGCAGGCGTCATTGGTCGCTATTGCGACATCATAGGCGTTCGTGCGTTTCCATCGCTGAAAGACCGCGCAGCAGACTATTCCGAAAACGTCATCAACCAATTCATCCAATATGCGGGCGTTCCCATCGTGAGCATGGAATCGGCAACGCGCCATCCCTTGCAATCCTTTGCCGACGTCATCACCATTGAACAATACAAAAAAACAGAACGCCCGAAAGTGATACTTGCGTGGGCGCCGCATTGCCGCGCTCTGCCGCAGTCTGTACCCAATTCCTTTGCCGAATGGGCGGTGGCAGCCGGATATGAGGTGGTTGTAACCCATCCCGAAGGTTATGAATTGGACGCCTCATTCACCAAAGGCGCCACGATTGAGTACGACCGCGAGAAAGCCTACAAAAATGCCGATTTCGTGTATGCCAAAAACTGGTCGTCATACTCGCAGTACGGCAAAATTCTGAACAACGACCTTGCTTGGACATGTAACGCCAAAAATATGGCGCTCACCAACCATGCCAAATTCATGCACTGCCTGCCGGTGCGCCGCAATTTGGTAGTGTCCGACGAGGTGATTGACAGTCCCGATTCTATCGTCATCGAAGAAGCAGCCAACCGCGTGGTGTCGGCGCAGACTGTCATCCTGAATATTCTGAAATCGTTAGGATGAAGCAGGTATGAAACGGGGAACCGCCGATTTACCGCTTCACTACGGAACCGTTCCGTATTGGTTGGCAGAACGAATGAGCCTGCTCGGGGGCGCCATCGTGGAAGCCATCATCATTGAATATGGTCGCTCTGCCTTGTTGCAAAGGCTGAGCGACCCTTTTTGGTTTCAGTCCTTAGGCTGCGTGCTGGGAATGGACTGGCATTCGTCGGGTGTCACCACTTCGGTGATGAATGCGCTGAAAAAAGCCATCAACAAACGCTCGGCGGAATTGGGCATTTACGTATGCGGCGGACGAGGCAAATCATCGCGGCAAACACCGGCAGAACTTCTGAAAGTAGCCGAAAAAACAGGTCTGAACGGCACGGAATTGGTACGCAACAGCCGCCTTTCCGCCAAGGTGGACAATACGGCGGTGCAGGATGGTTTTCAACTGTACCTGCATTCTTTTGTGGTGAGCCGCGAAGGCGAATGGGCTGTGATTCAGCAAGGAATGAACCCCAACGAAAAGTTGGCGCGACGTTATCACTGGCTGTCGTCCAACCTGCAATCCTTTACGGAAGAGCCACATACATCCGTCTGCGGCGTCAACCAAGGGCTGATTCTCAACCTGACGGACAAAGCGGCAGCACCCACAAAAACCGGCATCCTCGAACTGACCAAAGAAAAGCCTGTCCAATTGATGCGTGAAATATCCGCCATCCTGCCCCGTCATCATGAAGTGACCGCTGCCGACGTCAACCTGAAACGCTTGGGCGCGGCATTGGTATTGGCGCACGAAACGGATATAGCCGACATGGAATCCTTGCTGCTGTTGGAAGGCGTAGGTCCGCGCACCCTGCAATCGCTCACCTTGGTCAGCGAGGTGATACACGGCACCCCCTCGCGTTTTTCCGACCCTGCCCGATTTTCCTTCGCTCACGGCGGCAAAGACGGGCATCCTTTTCCCGTACCTGTCAAAATATATGACGAAACGATTGAAATATTCGACAAAGCCATTCACCAATCGGCATTAGGCGACAAAGATAAATCCGAGGCGTTGAAAAATCTTTCGTGCATTGCGCAGGAAATGGAAAAAAGTTACACCCCCGGCGACTATTTCGACCAATTGGTGCAGCATGAACGCAATACCTCTTACCAATACGGCGGCAAAACGGTTTTCGGCGACGCCAAAAAACCGGATGGCATACAATTGAACATCCGTTTCAATTGAGAATGTGACCTTTTTAATCCCCAAAAGCAAAGAATGGCATAAATTTTGCGGGGGTTTTCATAGAGGGGGGATAAAATCCCCGTCATTTTTATTACTACAAAATCAAGACCATGAAAAAATTGGTGTGTTTCTTCATTGCCTGTATTTTTACATATCACACAGAGGCACGAGATTATTACGTATCCGTAAGCGGCGGCGGCAATGGCTCGTCGGCGGCAAGCCCTGCAAATGTTGATGATTTGCGAATGTTGTTGGCTGCTTATACCGCCGCTGACGACCGACAGTTGAACATTTGGTTTGATGCGGGCACGTATGAAATTCCATATCAAGGCTTTCGTTTCGGTGCAGATGCTGACGCGGCTGCTCGCGGCGGACTGAATGTCGTGTTTCAACCGTTGGCGAGCATAGTGACGTTCAACGGCTATCAGGGGCAATACATCAAACTGTTGCATCTGGCGGAGGG
>JAISKR010000185.1 GCA_031260845.1 Bacteroidales bacterium | reverse complement strand
CAGTGGTTGCCGTCAGGAATTAACCATTCATAATTAACCATTAACCATTATTTTTCGTCCGTATTTCCGTTTGCGCCACATTCCGTAGGTAATGCCGCCTGCAATCCAAAGCAGCACCGGTAGCAGCAGGTTGATGAGTTGCCATTTGAGCAGTTCGTCGTTCACTTTTTGCTTGTCCAACAGGCGCAGTTGGAACTCGCGGTTGCGCAGTTTCATCAGTCCGGCGTCGTCGGTGAGATAGTTGAGCGCGTTGACCAAGAAATCCTTGTTGCCAAAAGTCTGGCGGCTGAAACGGTCGTAACCGAGCGGGTTGGCAGGAACAACGCTTTGTGGGGTGTTGCGCACATCGTTAACGGCAATGTCGCCGTCGGATACCACAATCATTTTCGTTTCTTCACTCAGTAATAACTGGGCTTCCGTCATGTCGGGAAACATATTTTTCGCATTTCTGCTGCGAAAGACGGACGGGAATTTTCCTTCCAGTAAGACAGCCGTCATCAGTTGCGACTTGGAAAAATGCTGCCGGTCAATGGGTTTTTCCACTTCGTCTAAGCGAATCATAGCCGGCGTGGCTTTGATGCCCGTAAAAGGCGAGGTTTGCAGCAGCGCCGTCTTGCGAATGCCCGATTCTGCGCCACCTACTGTGTCAATATCTCCGGCATAGCGCAACCACACAGGATTCAAATTGCGTGTAATCATATTATCCTGCGAAGGCTGAACAAGCGGATGATAAAGCCACGGCGCAGAGGCAGGCTGCGAATTTCCGTCTGCCACCGTCACCACAATGGGATTGTTCACCACATCCATCACCAAATGGGGATTTACGCGCACCCCATAAGTGAACAACTGGTCGTCGAGGTTCAATTCCGAAGTCAGCGCAAAGGTAAAGCCCGCAGTATAAAGGCTGTCGGCGTTGGCATTAACGGCGTCCAGCAGCCACAGCACCTTTCCGCCGCGCATAATGTAACGGTCAATCACGTATTTGTCCTTTTCAGCAAACGGCTCTGTCGGTTTGGCGATGATAACAGCCTTGTAACTGTCCAAGGCGTTCAACTGTCCGTTGATGGCTTTCCTGTCCACATCGTAGAAATTGGCAAATTCCTGCCCCAAATCGTAGGTTTCGGCTCTGCCCGGCTCGCCCTGTCCTGTTAGAAACGCCACCTTACCGACGCTATCAACGGACAGCGCGTGAATGGTGCGTATCAACTCATATTCAAGCGCTTCCAGCGAGGCGTTCAGCACCATATCCGATTGCTGTATGCGGTTATTGCTAAGCAAATTCACCGCCGACATACGGTCTTTGTAGGTAATGACTGCGCCCGGAAAGACTTTCTGCTGCGACAGGCTGCCATCCTTGTTCTTTTTGTTCACCGTGACGTCGTGCAGCCCTATTTCGTTGAGTTCGGCGTAGAATTGTTCGCGTTCCCGCGGTTTGACGTCTTCCGCAGGGTCGAGAAAGTGGTAGGTCAGGCGTTTTCCCGTATAACCTTTGAAATCATCAAGTTTTTCGCGTATTCCGGTGCGCAGTTTGCGAAATCCCGCCGGCAAATCGCCTTCCAAATAAACATTCAGATGGATGGGTGCATCCAATTGGCGCAATATTTGCTTGGTTTCGGCAGACAGGGTATAGCGTTTCTCGGCTGTGAGGTCAATCCGAAAAAAGAATTTGGACGAAATCAACGCCAACAGGACTATTCCAATCATCCAAATGATACACTGCCTGATATTTTTCTTTTTCATTTTATCAAATGATTTTTCGTGTCAAAAATACTGCCATTCTTGGAAATAAACAATCTTTTTGCGATAATAATATTTGCAGGTTCACCAAAAATCCCTACTTTTGCAAAATAAATAACAGGATATAAAGCGAAGGAAATGGAATTTACGGCACAAATAATAGCAGATTTTTTGAAAGGCGAAATTGCAGGCGATGCGAATGCAAAAGTGTCTTCATTTGCGAAAATTGAGGAAGGACGCCCCGGAACGTTGAGTTTTCTGGCAAACCCGAAATATGAAAAATACCTTTACGAAACAGAGTCGAGCATCGTGATTGTCAACAAGGCGCAACAGATTAGCCACCGCGTGAACGCGACGCTCATCAAGGTGGATGATGCCTATATGGCGTTTGCATCCCTGCTTGAACTCTACAATTCAAGCCTGCCGGAAAAAACAGGTCGCGAAGAACCCGTATCCGTTGCCGCATCGGCGCAATTGGGGAAAAATATTTTCCTCGGCGCTTTTTCCAGCATTGGCGAAAACGCCCGCATCGGCGATGGCGTGAAAATCCATCCGCAGGTATATATCGGTGAAAATGTGCGCATTGGCGACCGAACCGTGCTGAATCCGGGCGTGAAAGTGTATCACGACTGCGTTATCGGCAGCGATTGCGTGCTTCATGCGGGTGTGGTGATAGGCGCTGACGGCTTCGGTTTTGCACCGCAAAACGGCGCCGATTTCAAGAAAATACCGCAAATTGGCAACGTAGTGATTGAAGACCGCGTGGAAATAGGCGCAAACACCTGTGTTGACCGCGCAACAATGGGTTCTACCATCGTTCGCAGAGGGGTGAAATTAGATAACCTGATACAGGTAGGTCACAACGTGGAAATTGGCGAAAATACGGTGATTGCATCGCAAACGGGCATTTCCGGTTCATGCAAAGTGGGCGCCAATTGCATGATTGCCGGACAAGTAGGACTTGCCGGACACCTCGTCATCGCCGACGGCACGAAAATAGGCGCCCAATCGGGGCTTAACGCCGGCGTGACAGAACCGGACAGCACCATCATGGGCACACCGGCTTTCGGCTACAAGGACTGGCTGCGCTCTATCATCGTTTTCAGACAATTGCCCAACATGAAAAGAAAAATGGACGAGTTGGATAAAAAACTAAACGAAAAAACCGATGGATGAAAATATTTACCAGTATGTGATATTGCCGTTGATGGTGTTCGTGGCGCGAATATGCGACGTCAGCCTCGGAACCCTGCGAATCGTCTTTGTTTCCAAAGGAAAAAAGTTTCTTGCGCCTCTTTTGGGCTTTTTTGAAGTGTTCATCTGGATAGTCGTGATAAGTCAGATTCTCAAAAGCGTTAACAATTTTGCCTGCTATTTTGCATACGCCGGCGGTTATGCCACCGGCAACTATATCGGAATGTGCATTGAGGAACGCATCGCCATCGGGGTACAGATTATCAAGGTTTTCTCACCAAAAGACCTGCATCCCCTGCAACAGGAACTGTCGCACGCCGGTTTCGGCACTACGCTCATCGAAGGCGGCGGCTCTGTGGGCAAAGTAGATATACTGTACGTGGTTATCAACCGGAAAACCTTTGAAGCAACCGAAAAAATACTGACCGAATTTGACCCATCGCTGTTCTATGTGATTGAAGACCTGCGCTCTGCCAAAGCAGGGGTTTTTCCTGCCACCAAGCATCACAATCTACCGTTTCACCGGTTGTTACGGCGTTCCAGAATCGGGAAATGATTTAATGCATCCTTACTCTTTTATCTGCTCGTCTTTCCATTTCATTGACAGCAGTATCTATGTCATTATCAATTCTTTTATATGCCCATCCAAACAGTTTTGCCCGCAATGAATTATCCTTCACAAATTTCAGGTTGCGATAACACAACCGGCACATGGCTGAATGACAGGCGGATTTGAAATTTTCCTGTGTAAATATACACGGATGGGGCTGT
>JAISKR010000172.1 GCA_031260845.1 Bacteroidales bacterium | reverse complement strand
TAACACTTTTATGCAAATCTATTAGTCGATTAATGAATCTGCATAAAATCGTCGTAAGGTACAATGAATCACTATAGTATCACTATAGTATCACAACTGTATCACCATTGCATAACGGCTGTTTATGGGTTGTTTACAAAATCATTTTTTCGATAGGTATTACCAGGATACCCTCTGCGCCCAGCGTTTTCAGTTTGCCGATGATTTCCCAGAAATGTTTTTCCTCGATGACCGAATGAAGCGAACTCCATCCTTCCTGCGCCAAGGGCAGCAAGGATGGGCTTTTCATGCCGGGCAGCACGCTGATGATTTCATCTATCTTGTCGTTGGGGGCATTCAGCAGGATGTATTTCTTGCCGGCGGCGGTTTGTACTGCATTTATCCTGAAAATCAACTCGTCTAAAATGGCTTTTTTGTCGGCTGCCAATTGCGGGTGTCCTATAAGCAGGGCTTCGGATTTCATCACGGTTTCCACCTCTTTCAGATGGTTGCTCACCAAGGTGCTGCCCGAACTTACAATGTCGAAGATGGCGTCGGCTAAACCGATGCCGGGCGCAATCTCCACCGAGCCGGAAATGAGGTGCGTGTTGGCTTGTATGTTGTTGGTGGTCAGGAAATCCTGCAATATGGCAGGGTAGGAAGTGGCAATCACTTTGCCGTTGAACCATTGCGGTCCGCTGTACGTTTCGTCTTTGGGTATTGCCAGCGACAAGCGGCACTTGCTGAACCCTAAACGCTTCACTACCGTCACTTTTTTGCGGCGCTCCGCGTATTCGTTTTCGCCCACAATACCGGCGTCGGCAGCGCCATCGGCAACAGCCTGCGGAATATCATCGTCGCGAAGGAACAACACTTCCACCGGAAAGTCCTTTGCCTGAATCAACAGGGTGCGTTTGCTCGTTTCCAACCTGATGCCTGCCTCTGAGAGCAAGTGCATCGTTTCTTCGTAAAGGCGTCCTTTTGCCTGAACAGCGATTCTTAACATATTTTTCATTTTAAGACCGCAAAAGTAAGAAATGTTTTCATCTTTTCAATGTTTCCAAATATCCTTGCAGTAAAATTGTAGCACTCAACTTGTCCAAATTGGCTTTTTCCTGTCGTTCTTTTTTCTTCATGCCGCCTTCGAGCATCGCCATAGCGGCTAATTTCGAGGTGAAACGCTCGTCCACCAAAATCACCTCCTTGTCGGGAAAACTCTTTCGCAGTCGATTGACAAAAGGGGTGACAAATTGCGTCATCGTGTCCGACACATTGCCGTTGAGATGCACCGGCTCGCCAACTATGATGCGCTCCACCGGCTCGCGGCTCATGTATTGCCGCAACCAGTCCATCAATTGCGCGGTGGGCACTGTTTCCAATGCACTTGCAATCATTTGCAGAGGGTCGGTCACGGCTATTCCCGTGCGTTTTTGTCCGTAATCAATGGCAAGAATGCGTTCCATATTTTAAACAGATATTTCATGATATTTCATCAATCCCGACATGGGGCTGATGATGATATTTCCGGTTTGCATACCGTATTCCTCCGCCACTTCGGTCAGCGCCTGTCTGAAAATCCATCCGACAGACCCCACGCAGTTGAATGTATATTGCCTGTATGTCGGGTAGCGAGATACGATATTGCTGAAAAAATCGCGAAACGAATCGCGGATAATGTGCTGTTCCAAGTATTCGTGTCCTGCCGATTCGCCTGTGAGGAAACGTGTGAAGGATGCGCAAAAATTGTTGGGCATCGGCTTGGAATACACCTGAGTTATCAACTCTTCATCCGTCATCCGGCAGGTTTCCTCAAACGCTTTGCGAACGTCATCGGGCATATATTTGCGAAGATACGCTACAATGAGGCGTTTGCCCATATAAGCGCCACTGCCTTCGTCGCCAAGCAGGAAGCCCAAGGGTTTCACCTGACAGGTGATTTTCGTTCCGTCGTAGAGGCAGGAATTGGCGCCTGTGCCTAATATAGCGGCAAAACCGCTGTCATGTCCCAGCAAGGCGTGTGCAGAGCCTGTCAAATCCGTTGCTGCGTCTATTTTGGCATGAGGGAAAAGGGGCTGCATTGCCTGTTCAATCACACTGTATTTGTCTTCAAATACGCCTGCCCCGTAAAATGCCACTTTTGTGACCTTATTGAGGTCAAAGCCGGCAGGCAGATTAGGTTTCAGAATGTCAGAAAGCGCTTCGCTACCCGGATAACAGGGATTGTATCCTTGGGTGCTAAATTCTTTCACGACGCCTGATTGGTCGGTCAAACACCATGTTGTCTTGCTGGAACCGCTGTCTGCTATGAGTATCATTTCAATCGGTTTATTGTGCCACAAAACTGTAAGTGATGCTTCCCTGCTGTTTGACAGGCGACGACGGGGATTCATTGAAGCGCGACCGTTCGGCGTCGCGTTTGGCGGCGTCTATCAGGCAAGGGTCTGAATCCGACAGCGCTTTATTGACTTCCGCCTGAATGACGTATCCTCTGCGGTTCACCACTATGTCCATTACTATCCTGCCTTGTCCCGGGCATTTATACACCGGCACAGGCATCCATGTATGCCGTCGGTCGCTCAATTCGTATGACACCGTTGTGGGTCCCTTATAAATTGTTCTTTCGCCCATTGCGTTTTCGGGATATTTTTCATCGTAAATCTGCGCCGCTTTCTCCTCTTTTTCCTGCGCCGCTTCTTCGGCAGGCTCCGGCGGGTCAACGATGTTCATCTCCGTTTTGATGTCCTTCACCATCCGGTCGATATTTTCCACCGCCCGTTTTTCGGCTGTGTTCACCGGCACATTGCGGATATTGTACTCCTCGTTCATCTGTTGAATGAACTCCTGCGCAGTTTCCTGTGCCACCTCCGTTTGCTCCGGCTCGTCCATTATCTGCGAACTGTCCATGATGATGAGATATTCACCTTCTGTGATGGCTGTTATTTTCAGTATCAAAGCGATGGAAACGAGCAGCAAATGCACGGCAATGGTCGCCAAGATGCCGATGGAATGTTCTTCCAGCCAAAGAAGCATTCCTGAAAAACGATGTCCGATATGTGTTATTACTTTCATGATGTTCTCAATACCAAATGCCGTTTTTTATAATTAATTACTGCATTGTAGCGCAGCAAAAAGTCACTTCCTATCAATCCCGATATTTTTTTGGATGAAAACCGTTGATAGATGCCGTTCACGTGATTCATGTCCATCAGCACCACCCGCCAGTCTTTGAGTTTCAGTTCGCCTAACTTAAACCGGGTGACGATGCCGAAACCTGTCACCATCTCGCCGGCGTTGATGCCCGATGACTGAATGTCGGGCTGGTCTTTTTTCGGCAATTCGGGGATGAGAGCAATGTCGAAAACGGTTTGCGATGCACCGGTATCTATCAGTAAATCGCACGGTTTGCCGTTCAGTTTCCCGCGCACGAGCAGGTGATAACTGTTTTCTTCGCCAAGAGTGACAACTTCAAATGGAATAACGATTTTCATGCCGTTTTATTTGGGACAAAGATAGTGATTTTATAGATTTACCATACTAAAAAAAGAGGCGACATTGCTGCCGCCTCTCTTCGCATCATGATTAAACTTATTCTTCTGTTTTTTCAGCCTCCGGTGCGGTTTCTTCCGGCGCTTCATCTTTTACTTCTTCGACAATTTTTACTTCTTCGACAACTTTTGCTTCTTCAACAATTTCTGCTTCTTCCACAACTTTTGCTTCTTCAACTTCTACTTTGGGTTTCGCTGCTTTTTTAGGTTTGGCAACTTCGCCCGTTGTTGTTTCGGCGGCAGGCGCTGCGGCAGCATCGGCAGTTTTCTTGCCTCCGCGACGACTTCTGCGCGTGGTAGCAGTCTTACTCTTGCTTTCCTTAGCATCCAACATATTCTGGTTGTAATCTACCAATTCGATGATACAGGTTTCGGCATCGTCGCCTTGACGGAATCCCGTTTTCAGTATGCGGGTGTAACCGCCCGGACGATCCGCAATTTTGGTGGAAACGTCTCTGAACAATTCCGTTACGGCGTCTTTGTCCTGCAAATACCCGAACACCACACGGCGTGAATGGGTAGTGTCTTCTTTCGCACGTGTAATCAACGGTTCTACATATACCCGCAATGCTTTTGCTTTGGCTAAGGTAGTAGAGATGCGTTTGTGCTTGATCAACGAAGACGCCATGTTCGACAGCATCGCATAACGATGCGTGTTGGTGCGTCCAAGATGATTATTCTTTTTTGCGTGTCTCATTATCTTATCTTATAATTCCTTATCTAATTTATACTTATTAATATCCATTCCGAAATTCAGATTCATGCTTTCTAACAGTTCATCCAATTCGGTCAACGATTTCTTACCGAAATTACGGAATTTCAACAAATCATTTTTACTGAATTTTACCAAATCGCCCAAAGTTTCCACTTCGGCGGCTTTCAGACAATTGAGCGCCCTGACCGAAAGATCCATATCCGTTAATTTGGTCTTCAACTGCGAACGCATTTTGATAATTTCTTCATCAAACTCATCCGTCGGCTTCTTTTCTTCTACTTCGAGCGTAATCTTCTCGTCGGAAAAAAGCATGAAATGGTGAATCAGGATTTTGGCTGCTTCTTTGAGCGCATCTTTGGGATGAACAGAGCCGTCTGTATCCAATTCAATTACCAATTTTTCGTAGTCCGTTTTTTGTTCTACGCGGTAATTTTCGACATGATACTGGACATTCTTCATAGGCGTAAAGATAGAGTCAATCGCTATCAGTCCTATTTCGGCGTCCGCCGGTCTGTTTTCCTCAGCAGGTACGTATCCGCGCCCTTTTTCAATATCAATCCGCATTTGCAGTTTGACATTGCTTTCCATCGTGCAGATAAGCAAATCGGGATTCAACACCTTGAAACCAACAAGGAACTTGTCCAAATCGCCGGCTTTAAATTGGGTTTGACCGTTGAGCACCAAATGAATGGTTTCGTTCTCGGTTTCTTCGGCAATTCGTTTCAGGCGAATTTGTTTCAGGTTTAGTACTATTTCGGTGACGTCTTCCACAATGCCGGGAACTGCGGAAAACTCATGTTCCACACCGTCTATCTTGATTTTGGTGATGGCAAACCCATCCAGCGATGACAGCAAAATTCTGCGCAAAGCATTACCTACTGTAACCCCGAAACCGGGTTCCAGCGGTCTGAACTCGAATTTGCCATGCTTGTCATCTACTTCGAGCATAACCACCTTATCGGGTTTTTGAAAAGCTAAAATCGCCATGTTATGTTTTATTTTGAATACAATTCTACAATCAGTTGTTCCTTAATATTTTCAGGAATATCAGCACGCTCGGGAACGTTTAAAAACTTGCCCGATAACTCGCCTACATTCCATTCCAACCACGAATAACGCGACTGGCGACCAACAGAGTTGGTAATTACTTCCAATGACTTGGAACGTTCGCGGACGCCGACAGTGTGACCGCTCTTTACTTGATAGGACGGTACGTTCACCACTTCACCGTTCACTACGATGTGACTGTGTGTCACCAATTGACGGGCGGCAGGACGCGAAGGCGCTATGCCCAAGCGATACACTACATTGTCTAAACGCGATTCCAGAAGTTGAAGAAGCACTTCACCGGTAACGCCGTGGCTGCGGTGGGCTTTGTCGAATAAGTTGGAAAACTGGCGTTCCAACACGCCGTAGGTATATTTCGCCTTTTGCTTTTCCTTCAACTGAACGCCATATTCCGAAGTCTTTTTGTGTCCTTTGGAATTACCGTGCTGTCCCGGAGGATGTGGTTTCCGATCGTAATTTTTATCGGGTCCGAAAATTGCCTCGCCGAATTTTCTTGCTATTTTGGTTTTTGGTCCGGTATATCTTGCCAT
>JAISKR010000022.1 GCA_031260845.1 Bacteroidales bacterium | reverse complement strand
GCAATTACATAATCACTGTTAACGCCGTAAAATCGGGATATTTCCACCAATTCGTCTATCTCTTTCATCTTGTTTTTAAAAAATATTTTCGTTTTAAATTTTATTTATTCATTTCGTAGGATGGCGGTACGGATGCCGCACCCCATGCCTTGTTGGGCGTGTTGCCCATCGTCAATTCCAACGTGCCGCCCTGCATCATATCCTGATGGCTGAACCACGGCTGATTCCACGCCTGTCCGTTGAAACGGGCTGATTGAATGTACAGGTTTTCAGGGGCATAGTTGATGCACTGCACCGTAAATGCCTTTCCGTTGGCTAATTGTACGCTCGATTTTTCAAATACGGGACTGCCTATCACATACATGGGCAGTCCGGGTGTGACGGGATAAAACCCTAAGGATGAGAACACTACAAATGCCGTCATGCCGCCGCCGTCTTCATCGCCCGGGATGCCCATCAAATCGTTGCGGAACCATTGCGTTAGCAGCGTTCTTACACGTTTCTGGGTTTTCCACGGCTGCCCTGCATAGCAGTACAGATATGGTATGTGCAGACACGGCTCGTTGCCCATCGAATATTGCCCTACATTGCCCGTGTGGTCGGGGTGCTGGTAATAGAAATTGTACCTGTTGCGCCCCAATGGCTCGCGGAAGGTTTGGTCAAGGTTTTTGATGAATTGTGCCTTACCGCCCATCAGTTCAATCAAATCTGCAATGTTGTGCTGCACGTCCCAACGGTAAATCCATCCGTTGTTTTCATCGTAATAATCGCGCGAACCCGGACCGCCGGAAAAGCGGTAATCAAAAGGTTCGATAAAATTTCCCGATTTATTTTTGGGATGAAAAAAGCCTGTTTGCGCGTTGTAGATATTGCGGTAATTGAATGACCGCCGGTTGAACTCTTTAAAGTTCGCCTCATCGCCCAAAGACTTGGCTATTTGCGCTACGCACCACTCGTCGTAGCAGGCGGCAAGCGTAACGGCAACGGTCTGTCTGCGTTCCCACGATACTTCTTTGACTGTCTCTTTCTCGCCCTCTTCCAATGCAGGAAAATAGCCTTTTTCGCGGTAAATCTTGTCCAATTCCGTAGCAGGAACACGCGACCACGGGATAAGCGACCGCTCGTTCATCGTTCTTGCGGCGACTTTCAAGCCTGCACGAATGTCAAAATCCTGTAAGCCTTTGGTATAAGCGTCGCAAATAGAAGCAATAGAGTGATTGCCGTTCATGGCGTGCCCGTCACCTTGTATGCCCGGAAAAGTGGGCAGCCATCCATCGGTGGACTGCTCAGCCAGCAAAATGTACGAGCGCAACATATCCTGTTCCATTTCCGGTTCGATGATAACGCGCAATGGGTGTACGGCGCGGTAGGTGTCCCAAATCCAGTCGTCGGTATAGACGGAACGCCCGTCATCGCTGTGTATTTGGTGGTCGGCAGCGCTAAAATACTGCCCGTCTTCCGAAATATTGACCATTCGCTCGTAGGTGCGGTAAAGCGAGGTGTAAAAAACGGTTTTGGCGTCTTCATCCGTTCCTTCCACTTTGATTTTGCCAAGCGCTTCGTTCCACTTGTCGCGCCCTGTTTGCGCCAGTTTGTTCACGTCGTAACCGGCAATTTCCCTGTTCAGGTGCTTTTTCGCCTGTTCGGTGCTGATATACGACACGCCGTACCGGATATTCACGGAAGGCGAGTCGAAAGTCAGCGCTACGGCTGATGAACGTTCATTGCTTGTTTCCAAGACAGCCGTTTTTGCAGCCTTTTGTTCCGTTTCCACATACAGATACACACGTGCAGGCACTTTCCCGTCCGGCGTCTGCCGAAAGTTTTCCAAATCCTGATAACCCTGCACGCCGCTTTCTGTCACCTCTAATTTTCCGCTGCGGGTGGACAGAACAATGTTCCCGTTTCCTTTGCGGAAGCGGAAACTGTAAACGGCTGAATGATGCGAAGGCGCAAAATCAATTCCAATTTCTTCTTCGTCCAAATCAACAGAATAACGATAGGGTGTAATTTTCTCATTTCCATAGGAATAACCTTTTGTAGTACCATCCTCAACCACATTAACAGGGTTGAGCCGGAAAGCCGAACCGCCTCTGTGTCCGGTGACAATCAAGGGCAATCCGTCTATTAAATCGCCGGTATAGTTCTCTCTGTTGGGATACACGCGCAGCATACTGTTGGGCAGTTGTACGGTAGGGAAAGTGGGCACTAACAGATGGCTGATATTCCCGATATACGGGCATACATAATCAACAGGGGTACGTTCAGTGCAATTTTCATTGCAGGCTGTCGCCAATATTGAAACGATGCAAAGGCTGTAAATAAACGTTTTCATATCTATTTTTGATTAAAAATAATCGTTTACAAAAGTAGGATAATAAAACGAAATAGTCATACCTTTAACAAATATTAAGATTTTTTCATAAAAATCGAAATATTTAATGACTAACTTTGTACAATTTTTAGTGTGTGCCATGAAATTAAAAAGTATAGTCATAATTGCGATAGTTCTTGCACTTGCAGGCGCTATTATTTACAAGATGGTCGCTTCGGATTCAGCCCAAAATAAGGGCGGTAATTTCACTCGTCCTGCTGTAATGGTCAATTTACAGGTGATGAAGCCTGAGAAATTTACCGAAACATTGTCGGTGATAGGTTCGCTGGAAGCCAATGAGGAAGTTGTTTTGAAGAGTGAAGTGTCGGGTAAGATTACCGGCATACACTTTACAGAGGGTACGCAAGTGGAACAGGGTACGTTGCTGATAAAAGTGTATGATGACGACCTGCAAGCCCAATTGCTGAAAGCCCGTGCCAACCTGAAACTCACAGCAGACGTGGAAGCGCGTCAGCGGCAGTTGCTGGAAAAGGAAGCCATAAGCCGTCAGGAATACGATGTTGCCTATGCTAACCTGCAATCGGCGCAGGCAGACATTGCCCTGTTGGAATCGCAGATTTCCAAAACCGAGATTTTGGCGCCCTTTGACGGGAAAATCGGATTCAGAAAGGTATCCCCGGGCGAATACATTACCCCGGGCACCGATATTGCTTCCTTAGTGAGCGACAATCCGGTGAAAATACAGTTTGCAGTGCCCGAAAAATATGTAGGAACCGTCGGTAAAAATTCCGTCATCAGATATACGATTGAAGGGATGCTCAACGAGCGGACAGCCACCGTTTATGCGGTAGAATCAACGATAGACGCAGCCACCAGAACCTTGCAGATGAAAGCGTTGACGCCGAATAACGACAGATTGCTGACGCCGGGCGCTTTCGTGAGAATCAATGTGATGATGGAAACCAAGAAAAATATCATGATGGTGCCAAGCGACGCGGTTTTGTCTGAATCGGTGGGGCAGAAAATTTTTGTGTATCGTGGCGGAAATGTAGAATCGATTTTGGTACAAACAGGTACCCGCACCAATGACAAGATAGAAATACTGACGGGACTCAACGCAGGCGACTCGCTCATCACAAGCGGTCTGATGCAGATTACACCGCGCTCGGTCGTGAAACCGGCAAAAGTTCAATAAGAAATACAAGTAAATACAGGTTATACAATTGTGATAGGTTGTTATTCATGGTTATTCAGTGGTGTTGCAATTATGCGTGAGTTCAATTAGTCCTGTTTTCCGCACGAAAAATTTCCTAAAAATTATATTTGTGATAATCAACATATTATGGGTATAAAAATTTGATTTTTGGGTGTCCCGTCCGATTTTTTTTGTAAGTTTGCGTTAT
>JAISKR010000018.1 GCA_031260845.1 Bacteroidales bacterium | reverse complement strand
ATAACGCAAACTTACAAAAAAAATCGGACGGGACACCCAAAAATCAAATTTTTATACCCATAATATGTTGATTATCACAAATATAATTTTTAGGAAATTTTTCGTGCGGAAAACAGGAGAAGGCACTTACCCGAACACCACTGTCCGGTTGTTATACACTAACAGTTTTCGTTGGATATGGTGGAAAACGCCGCGCGAAAGAACGATTTTCTCTAAATCTTTTCCTTTGCGGATAAAGGTTTCTAAGGAATCCTTGTGGCTCACGCGGATGACGTCTTGTTCGATGATGGGACCGGCGTCCAATTCGGCGGTGGCGTAATGGCAGGTGGCGCCGATAATTTTCACGCCCCGCTCGTAAGCGGCGTGATAGGGTTTAGCGCCCGCAAAGGCAGGAAGGAAAGAATGATGAATGTTAATCACCTGATTGGGATAATTTCGCAGAAAATCATCACTCAACACCTGCATATAACGCGCCATCACTATCAAATCAATGCCGTTCTCTTTCAGAAGCGCCAGTTGACGCGCTTCCTGTTCGACTTTATTCTCTTTCGTTACCGGAAAATAGTGATAGGGAATGCCGAAACGCTCTGCAATGGGTTGCATATCGGTGTGATTACTGATGATGAGGGGAATGTCCACCTGCCAGTCGCCCGATTCCCAACGCGAAAGAATGTCGTAGAGGCAGTGCGACATTCGCGAAACGAACACCGCCATTTGCGGCTTTTGTCCCGAAAAATACAGGTCGAAGGTCATACCGCAGGGCGCGGCAATCAAGGTCTGGAAATATTCGCTGATTTTTTCCTTCGGAATCATGAACCTGTCAAGGTCCCATTTCAGACGCATGAAAAATTGACCGACGTTACGGTCAACGTGCTGTTCAAGCGACAAAATATTGCCCTTGTTGCTGTGGATAAACTCTGTAACCTTGGCTACAATCCCCGGTTGGTCGGCACAATGAATCAGGATTATTGCGGTCATAACTTTAAAAAATTTCACTGCAAAGGTACGATTTTATTGTACAGTATAAAATAAATGTGTAGTTTTGGCGTATTATTATATGTATAATTTTCTCATTTATGAAGACAAGTCTGCGGATTTATAGTTTGATATTATTTGCCGGCATGGTTCTTTTGCCCGCAAATTCACAGGAATTGCGCTGCAACGTGCAATTAGTGAGCACCCAGATTCAAGGTTCCAACAAGAGCGTGACCGACGCCTTGCAGACCGCCTTGTTTGAGTTTGTCAATTCCCGAGCATGGACAAACAACAGTTTTGCCACCGAGGAACGGATTGAATGTAATATGATGCTCAATATTACCAGCCTTGTGGGCAGTACGTTTTCCGGTTCCATCCAGATTCAGTCGCGGCGTCCGGTGTTTAATTCGGCTTACAGCACCACGGTGTTCAATTTCAAAGACGACAACCTGAAATTCACCTACGTGGAAGGCGAACCGTTGGAATTCAGCGAAACGGCATACCGTTCCAATCTGACTTCCATCGTTGCTTTTTACGTGTATATCATCTTGGGAATGGACTACGACAGTTTTTCGCTCAACGGGGGAACGCCGTATTTCCGGAAGGCAGAAACCATTGTCACCAACGCCCAGCAATCGGGCGAAAAGGGTTGGAGAGCGAGCGAGGGTTCCAACAGCAACAAGAACCGCTACTGGATAGCGCAAAACTTTCTCGACGACCGATACCGCGGCGTTCGCGAGTTCATGTACAAATATTATCGCTTGGGGTTGGATAAGATGAGCAGCAAACCCAACGACGTTCGCAGAGACCTTGCCGACTACATGAAACTTTTGCAGGACGTGTTTCGCCGCAAGCCCGACCCCTATATGCTGCTGCTGCAAATCACGTTCGACGCCAAATCGAGCGAATTTATGGAGATTTTCGGCAATTCCCCCGCGGAAGAAAAAAGCAGGGTGGTGAAGATACTGAAAGAAATTGACCCTGCAAACATTGGAAGATACGATAACATATAGGCGCTTGCGCAAAATGGCTATTTCACGTCTTTCGCGAATCTGTTTTTGCTGGTTTCTGCTGTGTGTGCCGCTGCTTGACAGCGTGAATGCGCAATCGCGTCAGAGTCTGGAAACGCAACACCGGCAAACGTTGAAGGAAATAGCGGAAATAACCGGTTTTCTGAAAGAAACACAGCAGGGTGAAAAAGAATCGCTCGAAAAGTTCATGTTGCTGAGCAGCCAGATTAACCAATACAAGCAACTCATCGAAAATATCGGCAAGGAAATAAAATACGCCGAACGGCAAATCAGCGAAACGCAACGGCAAATCAAGCAGATGAGCAATGAAGTGGACAAGTTGAAAACGGAATATGCGCAGATGGTGTTCCATGCTTACAAAAACAAGGGGAAATACAATAAATTAATCTATGTGATTTCGGCAAAAGATTTCAACGAAGCATATCGCCGGATGCAATATTTTCAGCAATACAGCCAGTTCAGGGATAAGCAGGTGAAGGAAATCACCAAAAGTCAGCAGGAACTCAACGAGGTGGTCAAAAGATTAGCCAAGCAAAAAACGGAAAAAGAAAAGTTGTTAATCACGCAGCAAAAGGAAACCGAACACCTGAAAGTGGTACAGGAGGAACAGGACAAAGAAACGCAACGGTTGAAGTCGCAGGAGAAAAAACTGCGGAAACAAGCGGCTGACAAACAGCGGCAAGCGGAGAAATTAGACCGGGAAATCAAGAAACTGATTGCCGACGAAGTTAAAAAAAGCAAGGGGACGTCCAAAACTCTGTATGAAAAACTGACGCCCGAAGAACGTTTGGTATCCAACAATTTCAAGGATAACAAGGGGTTGCTGCCATGGCCCACCGAGAGAGGCATTATTACAGGCTTTTTCGGCGCCAATTCGCACCCTTTGTACAAGGATATAAAACTCAACAA
>JAISKR010000329.1 GCA_031260845.1 Bacteroidales bacterium | reverse complement strand
ATTAAGAATTAAGGCTTGCGCAATTAAGAATTACGGCGGATAATCATATTTTTTCATAACGTGGCAATCAACGAAAGATGCGGACTGTAGCCCAACAATCGGTGGCGGCTGAACGCCATGTCGAAAGAAAAATGTTTCCACGAATAGCCTATGCCAAAAGTGTATTGATACATAAGCCCGTTGGACATACCATAGCGCAGATACAGATTGCCGACAGGCTTAAATTCCAGCCCTGCCTTGAAAATCGCTTTCATTCGCGTATCCTTTTCCGTTTCCACGCTCACAGTCGCCATGTCCTTTATCGTATAACTCAGTCCGAAGCGCATCACGGTGGGGATATATTCGTCGTGATTGGCTTTTTGCTTGCTGTGCGTCACGTTGAAGAGGTGTGCTCCGGCTTTCAAATTTTGTATCGGCTCGTACTGAATGCCTATTTCGGCGCTAAGCACGTCGAATTGCCCGTAATCGTAGGCATAATAAGTGTGGAAATAGTCCATCTGCACGCCTACGGCTATTTTCTCCCATAATTTTTTGGCAACAGTCAATCCAAATTTCGTGTCGCTGTATTGTGAATATCCGAAATGGCGGTAATTCAGTCCGATAATGGTGGATTTGACTGGAACCGCGATTGCTCCGGCATTCACGGCTAATTGTTGCACGTTCCAGCGGCTTTCGTAGTAAAAAGCCGCCGTTGGTTTTTCAATATACGCCAGTCCCGCCTGATTGTTGGCAGAAGACCATATATCCGAAAGAGCGACAGACGCCGACGCCACGCCGGCTGAACGAGCGCCCAAAGGATAATTATCATTCCCAGCCCAACAATGCGTGACAAAAACAGGATAAAACAAGAAAACCAAAATAAATTGACAGTTGACAATTGATAACGGCGAAGCCCTCGCCGAAGGCAATTGACAATGAATCACAACCGTATCATTATTTATACCCATTTATTTATAACAACTTATAACAATGTGTCACAATTGTATCACTATGTATCACAACTTATCACTATGTATCACAACTTATCACAATCTATCACAACTTATAACCATTTATAACTATCCCTTCTCCTTCAGCATTTTCAGCGAAAACCATCCCAGCAGCAGGATAATCACCACCATGACGCCCCACAGCCAAAGTTTGTTGGCAAACAGCGGTGATACGGAACGGCTGTCATCCGTCGTTTTCACAACTACCTCTTCGCCTAATGCAAGCAATACCGGCTCGTCGGGTATCTTGTCCGCAAAACGTTCAATGTCGTATTGCGGATACCCTGCTTTCGGATTGCCGTAACACAGAAAATACTTGGCTTCGCGGCTAAACCGTACCAAAATATCGGGAATATTGCCTTGCACCTCGACCTTATTCACCGAAACGGGCAAATTGTCGTGGTTGTGGATGATTATTCGCAATTTTTTCCCTGCCACGCCGGAAAACCGGAACTCGTTTTTCTCCAACGAACTCACTTCGCCGGATGCTATTGGGCGGTAATGTTCCTGCAACCCTTGTTGAGTGATGGTTTGAATCTCGTCTGTAAGGGCATAGATGCTCACGGGGCGGTAGTAATCCACGTTTTCATCAATGTGAAGACGGATAAAATTGATGGGCACGAAACCTGCCAGCGCTACCTCTATTTCAGTGGTTTTCTTGTTGTCGTCGGTTTTGTTGCTGACTATTGTTGCCGGATAACTGCGAAAATCGCCTGCGATACGCTCATAACGGCTGACTGACGCCTGCCATAACTCCGGTTGCTCACTGCTTGCCACGCATAGCCGCAAATAGCGGTATTTAGAATCGGCAAAGGCAATCTCCGTAAAGCGATAATCCGTCAGTTCGTTGCTGATGGACAGAATACGGTAGTTTTCAGTAATGACAAACCATTCCTGCTGATTCTGACTGCCTTCAAGAGTTATCTGCCAGTCGAAATTTTTCTGCCCGAACTCAGGCACGAGCCGGTTCACCGTTTCCGGTAAGGGCATTTCAAACGTAAAATAATAACCTTTGGCGTTGTGAGTTGTATTGATAATCTTGTATATTACCTCTTTTTCGATGGTCTTGTCGTTCGTTGATTGCAGCAAATATGGGGCTTCGATGGTGTCGCCCTCCTGCGTGACGCCGTATATCCGCAAATCATGCAGGTCGCGTGCCGCATTTACGAAAATATCGTCAGGCAAACGGATTTTGTGCCATTGTTCCGCCCTGCCGGTCATTTCGCGCCGGCAGGCATACTCGTCCATCTGTCCCCACAGGCAGACGAGGCATCCCAACAGGGAAAGGCTAAGGATGGTCTTTTTCATCATAGATGATATGTTTGTACTTGTTGTAAAGAAACGAAATGATTAACAGCAGGATACCCAACGAAACAAAGACAATTGTTTTGGCGATGGCGTCCAAATGCGCTATGTCGTAGAAAAACAGTTTGACGAGGGTGACGCCGAGAAGCGAAATGGCGCCAATGCGCAGGTATTTCAACCTTTTCAGGATGCCCAACACTATCAGCCACAGCGAATAGACGCCCCACAGAATGCTCAGCCGTTTGTAAGATTGACTTCCGTCAAAACCGGCAATATCAAACCAGTTGAGCAGTTCGCTGCCGGCTGTCCACAGGATGGCAAGATGCAGAAACAGCACTATCGGGACGTGCAGGGTTCTTGTTATCAACTCGCTGTCGCGGATTTGCCGGTAGATGACCGCCAACATTCCGCCTGCAAAAAAGAGAACTATGTAGCGGATAATAATGTCGAAAGCCGTACTGCGGGCGCCGTCTAAGAAGTTTTCGCGCAACTGACTCAGGTTGTACAGTCCGGCGGTGAGAAACCAGACGATGGCAGCCACATTCAGCCAAAGCATCACATTGGCGAACACTTTGTTGCGGATTTTCCACCTGTTAATCACCGTTATCACTGCAAAGAACAGCAACGAATAACAGGTGAGCCAGATAGACCGGCGATACCGGATATTGGGATTCGGCAGCCATTCCTCATATTCATCTTCGGCGGGTATCAGGGACGCTTGGCGCAGATGCTCAAAATACTCGTAAATTTCGACGTAGAACGTGAAATACAGGCTTGTTAGAAAAATGCTGACGGCAGTGACGGTGAGCGTTTTAGTCCAAAATTTTTGCGAATTCAGGCTGGTCCGATATTTTTTGTTCGTGTTCAGATACACAATCCATGCGAAAGCGCCTGCAAATATGAGCCCGCAGAGAAACTGTACGTTGAAAAAGGGCGTCAGTTGGTCGTAGTCATGACCTTTCCAGTCGTGGATGATGCTGAAAAAGGCAAGCAGCATGAGGGGCAGCGACAATTGTTCGTACAGAGCGACCTTTTTCGTGCGTCCTATCCAGCAAAGCAGCGCCGCTTCGCCTGCCCACAGCAGCGTCACCCAACTGCCCTCCAACTGCACCGGAATGGCGATGGTGATGAACACCAATACCAAGCCGACAATAAGATAGAAAAGTTGCTTGTCCACCAATTTTTGCCGGTACAGCATCACGCCTACCGCAAAATGTATCAATGCGTTGAACAAGGTAAAAAGTCCCAGCAATTGCTCGCCGTCGGCTGTCTTGTTGAAAGTGGCGTACCCGAAACCGAAGAAAATGAACGCATTTGCCAATAACAGCAAAATGTCGCCTTCGTTGTATTTGCTGTTGTGCAACAGTTTATAACACAAAAATATCGCATAGAACGTGGCGAAGAATATCCCCGCAAAAACAAGCGCTATCGTAAAGGCAGCATCGTTGTAACTGTACTTTGTGGCGTACCATATAGCATAGATGAGCCATGTGAGCGGAAAGGCAACGTAATAAAGCGATTTCCAGTATTTTTTGAAAGAAACCGCCATAATGCCTGCGTTGATGATGGCTATATAACTGAACAGCGTCACTACATTGCCATCGTTGCGGCTTAGCAGAAAAGGCACTGCGTAAGCGCCCACCAAACCGATATGCGCTATCACCTGCCGGTTGTATTGTATTGCCGCAAGGATGGTGAATGCCGTAAATACCACCATCAGCGCAAAAGATACGCCTTGCGGAATGAGTGCGTAGAAATCGTAGGCAACGTAAGTGATGACATACAGGATAGCCATTGAACCGCTAAGCAGCACCGCGCTAAATCCTTCGTACTGCCGTTTCAGTTTGAAAGCAACGCCCAACAAGCCCACACCAAACAAATATCCCAGCACAATCCGTGTCAGCGGGGTAATCAGTTCGTGGTCAATGGCATATTTTGCGCCTATCGCCACCCCGAGCACAATGATGACGATGCCGATTTTGTTCAAGAGATTCTCACCCACAAATTTCTCGAAGTTCGATTTGCTCTTTGCGGGCTGCAAGGGAACCGGTTTTGCAGCCGCTGCAACAGGTGGCTGAACCGGCACAATGGTTTCCTGCGTCGGCACAATAACAGGCGTTACAACCGGATTGACTTCAAGGTCTGCCTCCGCCGTTAAATGTGAAAGTTGCGCACGCAACTGTTCCAAATCCTTCGCAAAACCTGCCTGTCGGGCTGCCAACACATTTAAACCGTCCGTCAGTTTTTTTAACTGTTCTCTGTCCGCGCTCATGATAATGTTTAAATATAGATTGGACAAAGATACGAAAAAATCAATTACAATTTAAAAAAATAAAAATTAAGGCGTGCGGGCAGATTCAAGTTCTAAATGCGACAAAAGATATTACAAAGATGCATAAAAAAGTTTAGAAGGCGTCAGGAAGTTCAATTTATTTCTTGGTCTTCTGTTTATTTTATTCTGTATCAGAGCGATAAATTCATTGGAATAGTGGTTAAAATCTGAACTTTTAGGGATGTATTGCCTGATTAACCCATTTGTATATTCGTTCAGTCCTCTTTCCCAAGAAGAATAGGGATGAGCAAAAAAGAACTTTGCATTCAGTTTTTTTGCGATATACTGATGTTCAGCAAATTCAGAGCCATTATCAGAAGTGATTGTATGGACATTATTTTTATAAGGAATCAATCGTTTTACAACCACCTTAGCCATTGGCAATGCGTGT
>JAISKR010000324.1 GCA_031260845.1 Bacteroidales bacterium | reverse complement strand
AACCCTGCCTTAGAGTCAGCCGAGATAGATCCTCCCGAAGCGGACAGTTTTTGGTTGGTCAGATTTAATCCTGCACGTACACCAAAGTTGAATTGCGCCTGTGCGGCACCTGCTGTTAAAATAGCCACTGCTATTACTACTAATACTTTTTTCATGTTCTTAAAATTTAATTTATTAAAAAATTTGTTAAAAAATATGCGGCAAAAGTAATTTTTATTTTCATAACAAAAAAAAATATTTCGTAAAAAAGTTTAAAAAAGTTAAACCAAAGGCAGGTGAAACATAGTGAATCAATTGTGATACATCGTGATACAGTGGTTATACAATTGTGCTAGGTTGTTATACAATGGTTATAGTATCCCGTTAGGGACAATATGTTGGTATAAACTTCCGAAAATAAGCCGCACAAGCCGCAGGGGTATCGGTATTGATAACATCCACTCCGAGAGTATGAAAGGTATTCCATGACCTTTCGCCATCAGGCGTACCCCAAAAGCGAATAGGCTTACCCAAAGCGTGCGCAGCATTTATCACTTCGCTCAGTTTTTGGTAATCGCTGTCCGATATGGGTTCCTGTCCATCCCATTTCGTATAGTTGCGAACATTGAAACTTATCAGACCGATACGTTCCAACTGTTTTGGCGTATAATCCAATCGCGAGCCATCGAAAGTAATAAAAGAAGGATAGTCGCCGAAACGCTCTGCCTTGGGCACACTTCCCGAAATAATCACTCGCACGGCATAAGGATTGACAACAGTGTCAAACACTTCCGGATAGGGACGTAATTTCTCTATCAGGTAATCCAGCGTTGGATTTGCGTCTGTTTTGAGGTCTATCAACCAGTAGAGGATTTTCTCCGACTTACGCCATGCCTTGCCGTTGTTCAACTTGAAAAGGCTAAGAATAGGTTGCAGATAAGCCTCGTCAATCGTTGGCGACGTTGGGGAAGGATGACCGTGCGAAACGAGAAGTTCACCCTGCACAGCAGTGGCGTAAATATCCGTTTCCACAGATGATAACAACTGACCATAAGCCTCGTAGAACGGAAACCGCCGCTCATAATCGTTGTGTGAATGTATTCTCACTTCCTGTCCTTGCGTTAGAAATATATTCATGCAAAACATCGCAAGGAATATGTAATAGAATTTATTTCTTTTCATTGTTATGACTATTTAATGATTGATAATTAATATGTTAATCAACAAAATGCACTTGTTTTAAATCATCTGCAAAACGATATACGCTTTCCTGTATCTTCTTTGCTGTTGCCGGTTTGGGTTTCCTCCCGCCAGAGGAATAGTGCCACAACTGTTTCTGATTGATACCTGTTATTTTTTCTAAACCCGACTTGGAAAGAATACCCGCGTAAAAATCCAGAAAGGAACAAATATCGTATTGAAAATCAAATTCCAGTTCCGGCACTTCTTTACCTTTGGGGCGCAGTATTTCCTTTGCCTCATGATAAGCAATATAGAAATCCTCAATCGTGTCCTTTACGCTATTTCCGGAACCGATAAGTCCGAAACTGAGTTCGTCGCAATCCATATAGGCGCAAAACTTGTTGTCTGCACCTCTTTCTACTATTACTTTTACCTTTTTCATTGTTTTATGTTTATATTGTTTTATAAATCAAAAATTTTGAAAGTTCTTATTGATTAATCAACGGCACAAAGATAACTATATTTCTACTACTATCAAAATATTTTTTCTTTCCCCTCAACTCACTCTCCGCCAGTTCATATCCTGATTCAGTTGTTTCCTGACCATTTCCAGCAACATCCGGTTTTCCGGTTGGCTCAATGAGGAATCCTTTGCCAGAATATCAGAGGCGACGTTGCGGGCGAGGTGCAGCAGTTGTCCGTCGGTGGCGAGGCTGGCAATGTGCAGGTCAAACGGTACGCCGCTTTGCAGAGTGCCGTCAATGTCGCCGGGACCGCGCAGTTTGAGGTCGGCTTCGGCAATGGCGAAACCGTCGGTGGTGGCGCACATTGTGTTGATGCGCTCGCGACCTTCTTTGCTGAGTTTGTAGGACGTCATCAGGATGCAGTACGACTGGTCGGCGCCGCGTCCTACCCGCCCTCTGAGTTGGTGCAACTGCGACAACCCGAAACGTTCGGAACTCTCAATCACCATTACCGAGGCGCTGGGAACGTCCACACCCACCTCTATCACAGTGGTGGCAACCATTATCTGCACCTTGCCCTCTTTAAACAGGCGCATTGCCAAATCCTTGTCGGCGGCAGGCATCTTTCCGTGCACCATAATGACGCTGTAACCGTCCCCTTCGGGAAAAACGCTGCGTATCTGTTCAAATCCGTCTTCCAAATTCTTGTAATCCATCTTTTCCGACTCGCTGATGAGCGGATACACCACATAAATCTGCCGTCCGGCGGTTATTTGCTGCCGCATGAAACCGAATACCTCGTTCCGGCGATTATCAAAAAAATGCTTCGTTGTCACCGGTTTACGTCCGGGCGGCAGTTGGTCAATCACCGAAACGTCCAAATCGCCGTAAAGCGTCATCGCCAGCGTTCGCGGAATGGGCGTGGCGGTCATTACCAATACGTGAGGCGCACAAGCGTCTTTGTTCCACAGTTTGGCGCGTTGAGCCACCCCAAAACGGTGCTGCTCGTCGATTACCACTAAGCCAAGCCGTATAAACCGCACTGTGTCCTCAATCAGAGCGTGAGTGCCGATGAGAATGTCAATTTCGCCGGAAAGCAACGCTTCATGAATGGGCGTTCGCTCTTTTTTCTTGGTCGAGCCGGTCAGCAAGGCTACGCGAAGTCCTAACTCCGAAACCATTTGTGAAATGGTGCTGAAATGTTGATTGGCAAGTATTTCAGTGGGCGCCATCAGGCAAGTTTGGAAGCCGTTGTCGATGGCAATCAGCATGACCATGAGCGCCACGAGCGTTTTCCCGCTGCCCACGTCGCCCTGCAACAGGCGATTCATCTGTTTTCCGCCGCTCATATCGTGACGAATCTCGCGAATTACCTTTTTCTGCGCTTCCGTCAGTTCAAAAGGCAGATTTTCTGCAAAAAATCGGTTGAAATAATCCCCCACCCTTTTGAAATCAAACCCGCTTACTGTCACATTCCGCTCCTCGCGCAGAAACAGCATCCGCAATTGTATCCAGAAGAGTTCCTCGAATTTCAGCCGTTGCTGCGCCT
Source organism: Bacteroidales bacterium (assembly GCA_031260845.1). Taxonomy (GTDB): domain Bacteria; phylum Bacteroidota; class Bacteroidia; order Bacteroidales; family UBA4181; genus JAIRLS01. The sequence continues at coordinate 569 of JAISKR010000324.1, read as the reverse complement.
TTTGCAGCAAAACGACACTTTGCGGAAAATGAATGTTGAATAAAGCATCATGTAAAGACAACAATTTATGACTCTGCACAATATATTCAGGTAACGTTTCAGGGACAAGTGATTTCATTCCCTGCCAAAGCGTAATCATTAGTTTGCCGATAACACGCGAAGTAATGAAACTGTTTTTCATTCGTTCCGTCGTGTTGTAGTTTGCCTGCAAAACTGCCACAATACTGTCTTCGCTTTGGTTGGCAGGCTCCATTTCGGGGTGCACAAAATTGAGGTGCCCGTTAAACGACGTCGGTTTGCCGAAAATCACGTAGTCGCCGCCCACTTTGAGGCGTTCGGCAAGATATTTTGTCCCCTTGAAAAAAATCAATTCCACAGAGCCTGTATGGTCTGAAACCCAAACGATTAATCGTTCCTTGCGGGGCGTGCCTTCCTTTCTCATGCTCGCAATTTTCGCACGAAACTGGATATAGGCGTCCACGTCGGATATTTCCTTGATGGCGTAAAATTTCGTCCTGTCAATGTGCTTGTAGGGAAAGTAATAGAGCAAATCGCCGAACGTGCAGACG
>JAISKR010000315.1 GCA_031260845.1 Bacteroidales bacterium | reverse complement strand
GAAACCTTCTATTACAGAGGCAACGGCTCTTTCGACGTCATTCCCGACACGGAATATACACTTCAAAAATATGCAGGCAGGAATGTGGTGATTTATGGAAACAGGAACAACAATGCGGCATGGAACCTCTTGCTGAAAGATTGTCCGGTGCAGGTGAGCAACGGAAGCATTATCGCAGGCAACCGCTCATACAAAGGCGCCGATTTGGGTACTTATTTCGTGTATCCGCATCCGCAGAACGATATTAATTTAGTGGGCGTCGTTGCAGGTACAGGCGAAGCAGGCATGAAAGGCGCCGCGCTGAATAATTATCTGCAACCCATCACCGGATTTCCGGACATTATGATTTTCCACGCCGATATGCTGCGCACCGGTCTGGATGGTTTGGAAGCCGCCGGATTCTTCGATAACGACTGGACATTAACCAAAGAAGATTTCTAAATCCTGAAAATATAATAATTGTATGAAAAATCTATTTTTCCTGCTGTTTACAGCCATCATGTTAACCTCATTTGCGGCGGATGACAAGCATTTCCTAACGGATGCCACCTATCGTGCCAAGGTTCACAAACAATTTGAAAGCCGCAAAAAAGAAGCGGCAGGTCGGCAAGAGGCTTTGTTCTCGGTTTTTCAGAAGGAAAAACTTTCGACCGAGCAACGCGAAGCCTTGGAATTTCTGTATGCCTATATGCCGTTGAGCGATTTAGCCGATTACGACGGGAAATTCTTTCTCGAACAGGTGAAAGTCGTTTTAAAAGCCCGCGATTCCTTTGCATGGGGAAAAAATATTCCGGAAGAAGTGTTTCGCCATTTTGTACTGCCCTATCGGGTGAACAACGAAAATTTGGATACCGCACGAATGGTTTGTTTCAATGAGTTGAAAGACCGCGTTAAGAACCTTTCGTTGTATGACGCCATCCTCGAAGTCAACCACTGGAGCCATGAAAAAGCCTCGTATCGGGGCACCGATATGCGTACCTCCGGTCCGTTGTCGTTGATAAGAACGTCGTGGGGACGATGCGGCGAGGAATCAACCCTGACCACCACCGCTCTGCGTGCGGTAGGCATACCGGCACGCCAATGCTATACGCCTCGCTGGGCGCATACCGAAAGCAATCATGCGTGGGTGGAAGTATGGGTGAACGGCGAATGGCATTTCATCGGCGCCTGCGAACCGGAAGCCGTCATGGACGTGGCTTGGTTTGTCGGTCCTGCCACACGCGCCATGATGGTGCATACCGTTGTGTTCGGATTGTACGAAGGGGCGGAAGAGAAGAACAATATTACCCCGTGGTTTACCCGCATCAACATTTTGAAGCACTATGCCGACACTCGCCGTGTCAACGTGCAGGTGCTGGACGATAACAATCAACCGGTTCAGGATGCGATTGTAAAATTTAATGTATTCAATGGCGGAAGTCTTTCACCCGTTTCTACCAACGCTACGGATAAACAGGGGAAAGTGTCTGTCGTGTCGGGAAAAGGCGATTTGTTGATTTGGGCGAATAAAGGTGACCGGTTTGGATACAAAATATCAATGCCTCTTGATGAAAATAATGTGGTACGGCTCAATCTTCGACCGGGCACGCCTCTCAAAGATGAATTTATTCTGAATCCCCCGCCCGGACGACCGGTGAAAGACGTCGTTACCGATAAAGGCGCCGACAATGCCGCCCGTTCGGCACAGGACGATTTGATAAGAAATGCCTATATGCAGACGTTCATTACCGAAGACGCCGCTCGTCAATTTGCCAAAGATAACCGACTCGACGAAGAAAAAACGTGGAAGGTGCTGAACAATGCACAGGGCAACTGGCGCGATTTGCGCGATTTTATCCTCAAAGAGAAAAACAATCCCGATTTGTTCCCGTTTTTGGAAGTGCTCACAGAGAAAGATTTGCGCGATACGCCCCTGAACTATCTGCTGGATCACCTGCAAGACAGAAAAACGTTGAAAATAAAAGCAGGAACGCCCGATGAAATGGTCGTTCCGTTCATCCTCTCGCCCAGAATCGAAAATGAATTAATCAGACCGTGGCGAAGTTTTCTGCAAAAAAATATCAGCAAATCCATCCAAGCGGAAGCCCTCACCAATATTGATAAAATCGTTGAGTTGATAAAATCGAAAGTGAAAATCAGCGAGGAAGAAAATTATTACGAATGTCCCATCAGCCCTGTTGGCGTTTATCAGTTAGGGCTTGCCGACAAGCGTTCACGCAACATTCTGTTTGTGGCTATTGCCCGCAGTTTGGGCATTCCCGCAAGGTCAGGATTCAGCAATCCGCAGTATTACGAAAAGGGTGAATGGAAAACAGTATATTTCGAGGCTGGCGAATCAGCCGTCGCTGTTCCTGCCAAAGGTACGCTTGTTATTGACAATCAATCAAAAGACAATGCCCGTCCTGTTTATAACATATCGTTGTTTTCAGACGGCGATTTCAGATGGCGCGGATTTGGCGGCGCCAGAGGCAACAGGGACAGCAATGCCGACCCGAACCGCGTTCCATTGGATGCAGGTTATTACCGCATTCTATCGGGCATCCGCGGCAATGGCGGTTCTGCTTATATTTCCTTGCAGCATTTTGAAATCAAAGGGAACGAAACCGTCACCCTTCCTTTCAAAAACCCTGAAATTGTTACCAAAATCGAAGTGAAGGGCGCCTTCGATATGGAAACAAAAATTAATACCAACGATAACAAAAGCGTTTCGCTGAAAACATTATCGAAAGGGAAAGGGTTGGCTTTGTTTATCTTAGACCCGAACAAAGAGCCGTCCAAGCATATTTTGCAGGATTTCCCTTCGGTGCAGACCGAAATTCAGGACTGGGGCGGCGGCGTTGTGTTCCTGGTTCCCGACGACAAAGTGAGTGAAGCGTTCAGAGTGTCCGCCTTTCCGGGATTGCCTGCGCAAGCCGTATGGGCAACCGACCAAAAGCGGGTGTTGCTCAACGCTATCACCAAAGTATTGAATTTTGAAATAGTGGATAATTTCCCGTTGACACTGTATATTTCCGACAAGGGCGAAATATTATATGACGCCGTTGGTTATAAAATCGGAACAGGAAAAGATATTCTGAATGTGATTGAGTTAGAGAAGAAAAAATAAATAACAGGAAGTGAGCAATAATAATTTCATAGTATCGGCGCGGAAATATCGTCCTGCCACCTTCGACACCGTTGTGGGACAGTCGTCTGTGACCGGAACGCTGAAAAACGCCATCAAAAACAAACATCTGGCTCAGGCATATCTGTTCTGCGGTCCGCGCGGGGTGGGCAAGACCACCTGCGCCCGTATCCTTGCCAAAACGCTCAATTGCTTCCATCCTACGGAAAATATCGAAGCCTGCGACCGGTGCGAATCCTGCCTCTCGTTCAACGAATCGCGCTCGTACAATATTCACGAGTTAGACGCCGCTTCCAACAACTCGGTGGACGACATTCGCAATCTGATTGACCAAGTGCGCATTCCGCCGCAAGTAGGGAAATTCAGCATCTATATCATTGATGAAGTGCACATGCTTTCGTCGAGCGCTTTCAACGCTTTTCTGAAAACGCTGGAAGAACCGCCCGCACACGTCATTTTCATATTGGCAACCACCGAAAAACACAAGATTATCCCCACCATCCTGTCGCGCTGTCAGATTTTCGACTTCAACCGCATCAAGATTGAGGACACGGTCAATTACCTGCAACTCATTTCCGACAAGGAAGGCGTGACTTACGAACCGGACGCACTGAGCGTCATTGCGCAAAAGGCGGACGGCGGTATGCGCGACGCCCTTTCCATCTACGACCAGATTGTGAGTTACAGCGGCAACCATATCAGTTACCAAAGCGTCATCGAAAACCTGAACGTGCTTGACTACGAGTATTATTTCAAACTGACAGACGCTTTCTTAGACCACAATATCGGCGCTTCTTTTATCTGTTTCAACGAAATATTGGACAAAGGTTTCGACGGGCATAATTTTGTGTCGGGATTGAGTTCGCATTTCCGCGATTTGTTGGTGTGCAAAGACCCTGTTACGCTGCAATTGCTTGAAGTGGGCGTCAATATTCGCGAGCGTTACAGGGAACAGGCGGCACGATGCGGCGTCGGTTTCCTCTTCGAGGCGTTGAATATTTGCAGCGCCTGCGACGTGGGCTACAAAATAAGCAAGAATCAACGACTGCACGTCGAAATTGCTTTGCTTCGGTTATGCGAAATCGGGGTTGAAAAAAAAAAATCTGACAGACCGGTAGAATCCGCTCACGCCGAGCAAAAACCGATGGCTGCCGCACCCGGACAGCAACCACGGACGCCATCGCCATCCATCAAACAAGCCCTTTCGGCAAAACCTGCCGCAAAAGCGGACATGGCAAGCGAGCCGCCGCCGCAAGTTGAGAAAAGCGAACCACCCGTCGCCGTGCAGGACGTCGCTGTAACACCCGAAGCATTGAATACCGCATGGGCGGCGTTCGCCGAAAAGTACAAAAACGAATCGCGCTATTACAATATGCTCACCGCAGACACGCCCCGTTTGGAAGAGGATGCGCGGATTGGCTTCACTGTGGGCAACAGTTTCTATCAGGAAGCGATGCAGAAAATACAGCAGGAACTGCAAAAATACCTTCGCGAACAATTGCAAAACAGCCGCTTGGAAATTCAGCCCCATTTCTTGGAAAAACAGGAAACCCACAAAGCCTACACCGCCGAAGACAAATTTGCCGTCATGAGCCAGAAAAACCCGGCATTGCTCGAACTGAAACAACGGTTTCTACTGGATTTTGAATGAGGTATGAATCGTTGTTACAAATGGTTACAGGGTGGTTATTGGTCATGAATAAACCAAGATTTGTTATTAAAAATGCAGGTTAAAACCTTAAGGAAGCCCTTGTATAGCTTTTTGAGAAGAACGATTGTTTCTCAAACTCATGCCTGCTTTTCAAAAAAGCACGAGCAGTAAATTCAAAAATTTATTGATTACAGATTTGAATTATTAAAAAAAGTTGTA
>JAISKR010000288.1 GCA_031260845.1 Bacteroidales bacterium | reverse complement strand
ACGCCTGTAACGATTAAGAAAGGAAACGAGGTGATTGCCCGGTCGGTTTCGCTTACAAACAGCACGCTCTATGAAGTACAGTTTGCGACACAACCGGATGAAGAGTATCGCATAGAATAACGTCGTGAAACTGGACAATTAAATAATATGAAATATGCTCAAACAACATAGTAAAAAAACATTCCCCGATTAAACCTTTTCCGTTTCCCATAGTCAAACTTAAAGAAGACAAAAAAGAATGAACGAATACAGTGATGAGCGCCTGTTGGAAATGTTTCGGGACGAAAGCCGCAAATACAAAGGGTTTTCTGCCCTTGTCGAGCAGTACAAGGTACGTCTTTACTGGTTTATTCGGAAAATAGTAGTCGTACACGAGGATGCGGATGATGTGTTGCAAAACACTTTCGAGAAGGCGTGGAAAGGATTATCGGGGTTCAGGCAGGAATCGGCTTTGTCCACATGGCTGTACAGAATAGCCACCAACGAAGCGGTCAGTTTCCTCAACCAGAAGCGTCATAAGGGTTTTGAACTCTTAGACAATCCTGAAAGCGTACTGTCGGCGACTGTACAAGACGATGCGTATTTTTCGGGCGACCAGATACAGTTGCAGTTACAGAAAGCCATTCTTAATTTGCCTGAAAAACAGCGAATTGTGTTTAACATGAAGTATTTTGAAGAAATGAAATATGAAGAGATGTCCGCCATATTGAACACCTCGGTGGGTGCGCTCAAAGCGTCCTACCATCATGCGGTGAACAAGATTAAAGAGCATTTTGAACGTATTAGTATTTGAAAATGAAAATGATAGGAATATGACCAACGAAGAATTTATCAACTCGTTGCCCAAGGGCAACCCTTTTACGACGCCCGAAGGTTATTTTGATAACCTGACCAACAGCGTCATGAGCCGCATTGAGAAGGAAGGCAAGCCGGTCTTCCGCATGAGCCACTATTTCAGATACGTCGCTGCGGCGTCATGTATCGCCTTTGTGGTCGCTGCGGGCATTTTGCTGACGAACCACCGCAGCAATATTCCGGTTATTCAGACAAGCGATGAAAATGCAGCCTACTGGGCTTACAATTTGGACAAAACAGCGCTGATGGCTGCTGTTTTAGAGATAGAAATACCTGAAATAGGTATGGAAATACGTTATACAGACGAGCAAAATCGGGAAATCATCAGTTTTCTTGAAGAACAAAATATTTCTATTGAAAATATCGTGCAAAACATGAACGAAGAATAAAAATAACCCATAAATATATCAATATGAATAGAATAGCAAGTTTATTATTAGGTATGAGCGCTTTTTTGACGCTGAACATACAGGCGCAAGACCATCACCAAGAGGGTAGAGGTCCCAGAGGTCCGATGAACGAACAAATTAAGGCTGAGCGTGTTGCCTACTTTACGGACAAAATCGGTTTGACGGTGAATGAAGCGCAGACATTCTGGGCGCTGTACAATGAAATGGACAAAAAAAAGACGGATTTATTTGAGGAAAAAGCCGGCATCATGCACCGTTTCACAAAAAATGGCGAAGCGCCGCAGGACAAAGAGGCAGGCAAATTGCTCGACCGTTTGGTGGTTATCAACAAGCAGGAAGCAGAACTGTACACTGAGTATGATGCGCGTTTCAGAAAAATCCTTTCCAACGAGAAAGTGATAAAAATGTACATTGCCGAATTTCAGTTTCGCAACGTACTCTTGCAGAAAATGCGCGGCAAACGCCCTGACGATAAATAAAACCTGCCGTTTATCGGTTTGAACCCTCAAACATATCGTGGTCTGCTTTTTCGTTGCCGCCGTTTTTCGCCTTGAAATTGTTGAAAACGTAGGACAGCGACAGCATCACAGAGGGATAATGAGGCTGTATGCTGGTGCGCGAATACATATCCTTTCTCACGTACTCGGATGTTGAAAGAATGTCGCGGAAATTGAGCGTTGCGGTCATCTTTTTGTCCAACAGTTGTTGCCTTAGCGAGAAATTGAAATAGAAAAACTCGTTCACACGCCCTTGCGTACTTACCGACGGACCCACGTAATAACCTTCGAGTCGCACACGGGTGCTTTTCCCGATGTCGAAGTTGTTGTTGAGCGATACTTGCCAGTTGAGGCTCTGCCTGTCTTCACCATTTATCTTTAAATCGTTTTTGACGCGGTAATCAAACAGGCTGCCATTGACGTCTAAACTCCACCACTTTTTCAGTTGAAAGGAAGTAGCCACTTCCGCTCCCGTTGAGTAGTCGTTGCCCACATTCGCCATCGAGTCGAGCACTACGCCCGTTTCGTAAGGAATGCGCAGGCGTTCGATTTTATCAAACCTTGTCCGGTGGAACAGCGTTCCCGACACGGCATGGTCGCCAAAGCCTTTGGAATAGGTAAACTCGTAAGAATTGATATATTCCGGCAAAATAAAGGGATTGCCGCATTGTGCGGTTGAATAATCAACATATACCACGTAAGGTTCCATAAAGAACAAAGCCGGTTGGGTGACGCGCCGCGAATACGACAGATTGAGCCGTCCGCCGGTGTTCAACTCGTAGGCGGTGTGTATGGAAGGAAACAAATCAAAATCATGCCACACGTGCGCTGCCTGTTTAGCGACTTCGCTGCCCAATTTCCGGTAACGGTATTCGCCCCGCAAACCGACCTGATAACTGAATTGCCCGTGAACATTGGATAATATGGAATATAACGCATGAACGTCCCGCCGGAAAACATAATCAGTATATAAATCAGCCCGATACTCAAATCCCTGCCCGTATTTGCTACTGCCGGTATAGGCAGGATTATAAAACCAGATGTTGTAATCGCCGTCTTCGGTATAACTGTAATAATAGTATCCCGCTTCAAATTTGCCGCCTTTGTCGTTCAAGGGATTGATATAATCAAGATTTCCCTGAGCGGTGAAGCGATATTCAAATTCCTCAGCGCGGTGTCCCTTGGCTTGGTTGCCATTGTTATCGAAAAGGTCGGTGTAGAAAAATTCCATCGCGTCGCCATCGTAGAATGCGAAAAACGAACCGGTCAGTTTGTGCCCTTTCTTGTCGGTAAAACGATGGTCGAAGCCGACGTCGCCCCGCACTGTCCATTCATCCAAATTAACGTAGTCGCCGCCCCTGTAATTATCATTAATAGGGCTATATTGAGGATTGTCGAAAGTGTAGTTATCCTCATAATTCAGCCCTCCCCCGCGGTTTCTCACGCCGTAGCGCCCTTCCGCAGAAGCAGACCAAGTGGTGTTTCCCTTGTCCCAACTCAATCCTGAACGCAGGTAATAGGTGTCGGTGTAACCTTCCCGTTTGCCGTAGGAATGCGTATCTGCGGTAATCGTGTCCGTATGCACGTTCCTTGTCTGGTCGAACTTGCTTTTTCGGTATCTGCGTGCCACCTCGCCCGACGTTTGCCACGTGACGTTGTTTTTGCGGTAGGACGTCAGGAAGTCCACGCCCTTCGTGCCTACCGTATTGGCTTTTACGTTGAGCATTCCGCTCCATCCGTTTTGTTTTTGCTTTTTGGTCACCACATTGATGATGCCCGCAATGCCGTCTGCCTCGTTCCGCGCCGACGGCGTGGTGATGATTTCGATGTTTTCGATATGCTCGGCGGGTATTTGGTCTAAGGCGG
>JAISKR010000281.1 GCA_031260845.1 Bacteroidales bacterium | reverse complement strand
CAGAGCGCAATGACGGTCTGCTGGCAAGTTCTTTCCAAAAGAGCGTTTATACGCGAACGCCTGTTCCGCCTGCTTTCATCATTGCCGATGAAGCGCATTATGATGCGAACAACAGGGCAATGTTGACATTTTCGATTGACGCCGCCTCTCAAACACATGATTACGCACTGCTCGGCAGTGATTACCCTAAAAATGGATTTATAGCAATTGACACATTAGTGAACATTACAGGAAGCAATGTTATCATTGCTGATACAAAATCAAGAAATAAAACATACTACTATCGTTTAGCGGCTTTACATTTTTGCGGAACCGAATATACTACCGTTTCGGAAACATTTACCGCCTTGTGGCTTACCATTTCACAAAATGAGCAGGTAAACGCGCTGAGTTGGGATGCTTTTGTCGGATGGGATAGTGTTGAGTATCAGATTTACAGGACAATAGCCCATCAACAGGAAAAACTTGTCGCCACTTTACGCGACGGCGAAACAGCGTACAATGACGACGTTGCGGGTTTGCCCACGAACGGGGATATTTGTTACAATGTAGTGGCTGTGCCTGCCAATTCTGCTGCTTCTGCGCAGCAATCCGTTTCCAATGCGGTGTGCCTGCAACCTGAAAGCGACATTTTCATTCCCGATGCCTTCACGCCCAACGGCGATGGAATGAACGACATTTACCGCCCGTCTTTTTCCTACGACCCGCAGGAATTTTGGATGATTATTTTCGACCGCAACGGCGCCAAGGTCTTTGAAACCAAAATGCCTTCCGACGGTTGGGACGGGCGAATGAAAAATAACAAACCGGCGAATGAAGGGGTTTACGGTTATTATATCCGTTACAAAACCGCGAAGGGAATTACCTTTGAAAACAAAGGAACTATTACTTTAATTAAACCGTAATAAATTATTGTGATACATAGTGATACGATAGTGATACATTGTGATACAATTGTGATACGGTTGTATCCTGCGTCAGATAAATTATCAACCTACGAACACTTCGTAGATCTACGAAACTTTCGTAGGTACAATTAAGAGGTTGTTTAAATTTCATGTTTTGATGGTATAATGTTCAATTGTGGCAACGAGGTTGTCATAATGGTTAATTATTAATAGTGATACAATAATTATAGATTGTATTCAATTGTCCATTCTAAATTACCTCTCCCAGCAGCGTAGCCGGGGTACATTCTGTGATATGCACCTGTACGTAATCGCCTGTGTGGTAGTGTTTTTTCGGGAATACTACCACCATGTTCTGCGAAGTGCGACCGGACAGTTTATCCGGCGATTTCTTGGATATGCTTTCTGCCAGCACTTCTATCGTTTGCCCGACGAAGCGTTGTTTGCTTTGCGCGGATAGTTGTCCCTGCAAATCAATGATTTCCTGCAAGCGGCGCGACTTGACTTCTTCCGGCACGTCGTCTGTCATTTTGCGGGCTGCGGGCGTGTTGGGACGAACGGAATACTTGAACATAAACGCATAGTCGAATAACGCCTGATGCATTAGTGATAGGCTGTCGCGGTGGTCGTCTTCTGTTTCGGTGCAAAATCCGGCGATGAGGTCGGTGGAAATGGCGCAATCCGGCAAAATTCGGCGGATAGCGTCGATGCGGCTCAGATACCATTCGCGGGTGTAGCGCCGACGCATCAGTTCGAGGATGCGCGTGCTGCCCGACTGTGCAGGCAGATGGATGCTTTTGCAAATGTTGGGATGGGCTGCCATCACGTGCAGCACCTCGTCGTTCATGTCCTTGGGGTGCGAAGTGGCAAAGCGGACACGCAAAGCGGGCGACACAGCCGCTACTTCTTCCAACAGTCGCGCAAAAGAGATGGTTTCGCCGGTGTTGTCCCAGCGGTACGAATCTACATTCTGCCCCAGCAGCGTCACTTCCTTGTAACCGGCTGCGACCAGACCTGTTACTTCCTGCAAAATAGTATCACGACTGCGACTGCGTTCCACGCCGCGTGTGTAAGGCACAATGCAGTAAGCGCACCGGTTGTTGCAGCCTCGCATGATGGATACAAATGACGACACGCCGTTTTTGTCCATCCGCACCGGACTTATGTCTGCATAAGTTTCTTCGCGCGAAAGCAGCACGTTGACCGCTTTCTGTCCTGTTCCGGCATTGCGCACCAACTGCGGCAGGTCGCGGTAGGCGTCGGGACCTACCACCAAATCAACGGCTTTTTCTTCTTCGAGCAGTTGTTCTTTCAGGCGTTCAGCCATGCAGCCAATCACGCCGACGAGCAAACCCGGGCGCTGTTTTTTCTCCATACGGAAAACGTCTAACCGCCCGCGTATGCGCTGTTCGGCGTTTTCGCGCACCGAGCAGGTGTTGACGAGGATAAGGTCTGCCTGCTGCATATCCTGCGTCACGGAAAAACCTTCTCCGGCAAGAATAGCCGCCACCACCTCGCTGTCGTTGACGTTCATCTGGCAACCGTAGGTTTCGATATACAATTTGAAACGTTGCGGTCGCAGTTCGCTTACATTCACACTAAAATCTGCCATTCGTTACTTGTAATTCCCGATTTGAGCGGGAAATTATGCCATCCGTACTTTGTCGCCCACGTATTTGCCTGCCGCCAACTTCTCTTTCACTGCGGCAAAGGCGCTGAGTGTTCGTTCCACGTCTTCGAGCGTGTGAACAGCCGTAGGAATAAGGCGAAACATGATGACGTCTTTCGGAACTACCGGATATACGACCACCGAGCAGAAAATCCCGTAATTTTCGCGCAGGTCGAGAATCACATTGGTGGCTTCGGGCACTTGTCCTTTCATATACACAGGCGTGACGGGCGAATTGGTTTTCCCAATGTCGAAACCCCTTTCGCGCAAGCCGTTTTGAAGCGCACGTACAATTGTCCAGAGTTGTCGGCGCAATGCCGGCTGGGTGCGTATCAGTTCAAGCCGTTTGATAGCGCCTTCTACCATCGCCATGGGCAGCGACTTGGCGAAAATCTGCGACCGCATATTGTAGCGAAGGTAATTGATGACCACTTCCGGACCCGCTATAAAGCCGCCGATGCCTGCCATTGCCTTGGCAAAAGTGCCGAAATAGAGGTCAACGCCGTTCATCACATTGAAATGCTCGGCGGTGCCTGCGCCGTTTTTGCCCATCGTGCCGAAGCCGTGAGCGTCGTCCACCAAAATGCGGAAAGTATATTTGCTTTTCAGTTTCACGATTTCGTCTAACTGCCCCAAATCGCCGGACATCCCAAACACGCCTTCCGTTATGAGAAGAATGCCGCCGCCGCTTTCTTCCGTCAACCTTGTGGCACGCTGCAACTGCTTTTCCAAGTTTTCCATGTCGTTGTGGGCATATACGAAGCGTTTTCCGACGTGCAGCCGCATACCGTCCATGATGCAGGCGTGACATTCGGCGTCATACACGATGACGTCGTGGCGGTTCACCAAATTGTCAATGATGGAAATCATGCCCTGATAGCCGTAATTGAGCAAATACGCATCTTCCTTTTTCTCGAAATCGGCTAACTGCTGTTCCAGTTTTTCGTGCAAAACGGTTTGTCCCGACATCATTCGGGCGCCCATCGGATAGCCCAAACCCCAGCGAACGGCAGCCTCGCCGTCAATCTTGCGCACTTCGGGATGATTTGCCAATCCAATGTAATTGTTCAGACTCCAAACGAGAACTTCCCTGCCTCTGAATGTCATGTGAGCGCCTATCTCGCCTTCTAATTTGGGAAACATAAAGTATCCGTGTGCATCCTTGCGATATTGCCCCAAAGGACCTTCGCTTGCCTGTATTTTATCAAAAATATCCACAATAAATTTTTTTAAAATGATGGACAAAGGTAGAATTTTTTAGCCGAATGTACAAAAAAATGATTTTCATTTTCATATCCTGTTAAAATATCGGTATCTTTGTCCCTCAAAATATTTTTGCAAAATGAATAGAGATACGCAAATTTTCAGTCTGATAGACAAGGAACGTGAGCGTCAACAGTCTGGTATTGAGTTGATTGCTTCCGAAAACTTTGTCAGCGAACAAGTGATGCAGGCGATGGGTACCTGCCTGACCAACAAGTATGCAGAGGGTTATCCGGGACACCGCTATTATGGCGGCTGTCAGGTGATTGACCAAGTGGAACAAACCGCTATCGACCGCGCCAAGGAACTTTTCGGCGTGGGGTATGTGAACGTGCAGCCACATTCGGGCGCACAAGCCAACGCGGCAGTGCTGCTGACCTGCCTCAAACCGGGCGACACCTTCATGGGCTTCGACCTTTCGCATGGCGGACACCTTTCGCACGGCTCGCCTGTCAATTCATCGGGTTTGATTTATCGTCCCGTTTCCTACAAGGTGAATGAAGCCACCGGATTAGTCGATTATGAGCAAATGGAAGCCACTGCGCTGCAAGAAAAGCCGAAAGTCATCATTGCAGGCGCATCTGCCTATTCCCGCGACTGGGATTATGCACGTATGCGGGCTATTGCCGATAAGATTGGCGCTTTGCTGATGGCAGACATTGCCCATCCTGCGGGTTTGATTGCCAAAGGACTGCTCAACAGACCATTCCCGCATTGCCATATCGTCACCACCACCACGCACAAGACTTTGCGCGGTCCGCGCGGGGGACTTATCATGGTGGGAAAGGATTTTGCCAACCCTTGGGGGCTGACTACCCCGAAAGGCGAAGTGAAAATGATATCGCAACTGTTGGATTCGGCGGTTTTCCCGGGTACGCAAGGCGGTCCGCTCGAACACGTGATTGCCGCCAAAGCCGTAGCCTTCGGCGAAGCGCTCACGGACAGTTACCGCGATTACGTGGTTCAGGTGAAGAAAAACGCTGCCGTCATGGCTCAGGCAATGATAGACAAGGGCTACAAGGTGATTTCGGGCGGCACCGACAACCACAGTATGCTGATTGACCTGCGTCCGCGTTTCCCCGAACTGACCGGCAAAATGGCTGAAAATGCCTTGGTAAAAGCCGATATTACCACCAACAAAAACATGGTGCCGTTTGATTCGCGCTCGCCGTTCCAGACGTCGGGTATCCGCTTGGGTACGCCCGCCATCACCACGCGCGGCGCCAAAGAGCCGCTCATGCGGGAAATCGTGGAAATGATAGACGCCGTGCTGTCCAACCCCGAAAAAGAAACGTCCATCCGCAACGTGAAGGAAAAGGTCAACCGGCTGATGAAGGATTATCCGCTGTTTGCATATTAACGGGAAGATTTGCAACCTACGAAGGTTTCGTAGATCTACGAAATGTTCGTAGGTTGTAAAAATAAGGTCGGCGGTTTCTGTTGCCCTGTCCTATCTACTACGGTTAATAATGTTTTGAAAATGAGATAATTAAAATTTTCAATTTACACACAGACGAATAAATTTGAAAAAATATAGAGAAAATATACGTTTTTTTTCGTTGCTTGTTGTTTGTCCGCACGCTGAAAATATTGCTACTGAATATTTTCTACAATTTTCGAGCAACATAAAACCCATAACTAAAATACTTCTTGTACCTTTCATACAATTCCATTTCTCTTTTGGTCTCTTCTACCATTTGTTTTGCTGCCTCACTATCATCATGCCTGGCAAGAAAATCAGAAAAATGCTTTTCACGCGGTTTATAATAATTGTCAAGCCAACAACTTTCAGGCAATACAAAATGAGCGACAGGACAATAACCATTCTTTTCTATGATTGCTGTTTTTTCTGAAATTGTCCCGATTTCTGCGTATTCGTTTTTCCAATAGGTTTCTACTTCTTTCGGTCTCCAATCTGTAATCCATGATATTTCCGAAACGGCTAAATATCCGCCTTGTTTAAGAAATTGTTTCCAATAACGGATTCCATGCTCAAATCCCATATTGTAAACTGCTCCTTCCGACCAGATTATGTCAAATTCTTCATTTTGAAACGGTAAATTATCCATTGACGCAACTTGTGTTTTAATCCTGTGATTGAGGTTGCGCTTTTGTATTGAAATTTTGAGTTCGTCCAAAAACGCTGCGGATAAATCAACAGCAACAATTTTTGCATTACTGTTTTCAGCAAGCGTAAGGGTTTGAGCACCGATTCCGCATCCAATATCAGCAATGTTATATTCTCGATTTTTGTTAAGTTGAATGAAATCCAATGCTTTAATCGTTTCATTTGTTCCGCCGGGACCTTGCCTTTCTGTATTTTTGTGCAAATCAATGAGTAATTTTATGTTCATCGTTTTTATTTTTTAGATTGTTATTCCTGTTTTTCTGTTTTCACAACTTTGTCAAATGTTTTCCGTAACCACTGAAAAATTAGCGTAAACTTTCAATTTGTTCGTTACAAACCTAATGACAGAATAGTCGCTGTCTCCTTCAGGATAATACAGTTCCCAGCCTTTTTGCCAAACCTTTTGTCTAAATTCTTTGTCTGTCACAATTTCGACTGTTCCTTGTAGCAACACTCCGTGGAAAGTTTGGGCATGACAAAAGTAGAGACATGCGTTTCCATTTTGTTGAATTTCGCCGATTTTCTCGGAACTTG
>JAISKR010000268.1 GCA_031260845.1 Bacteroidales bacterium | reverse complement strand
TTGTTATTCATGTGATTATTCTTTATTCATCGTCGGCAAATGTACATGAAAAATTTGAATTTACACACAGACGAATAAAATTTGAAAAAAATATAGAGGAACAATGCAGCAAAATTCACATTATATCCACAATTGTCGAAAATAGAGCGCGAATAAAAAAGGACAAAATCGGGCAGAAAAACCATAGCCTTTTATCCATCACCTTACTGAAAATTCAAAAAAATCATGTAATTTTGCAGTCGCTAAAAATAGGATTGTTGGAGTTTCAGTTAATTTCAGATTTTGAACCGAGTGGCGATCAACCCGAGGCTATCCGCCAGTTGACGGAGGGTTTGTCCACGGATTTCCCTTACCACACCTTGTTGGGAGTAACGGGTTCGGGTAAGACTTTTACCATTGCCAACGTGCTGGCAAACCTGAACCGCCCCGCCCTTGTACTGAGCCACAACAAGACGCTGGCGGCACAACTTTACGGCGAGTTCAAAACTTTTTTCCCGCACAATGCCGTCGAATATTTTGTGTCGTACTACGATTATTACCAACCCGAAGCCTATATGCCCACCACCGACACTTATATCGAAAAGGACATGGCTATCAATGACGAAATTGACAAATTGCGATTGAGAGCCACGTCGGCGCTGCTTTCGGGAAGGCGGGATGTGATTGTGGTGTCGTCCGTGTCCTGCCTTTACGGCATTGGCAATCCGGCAGATTTTGAAGAAAATACAATCACTGTGAAAACAAGGATGCTCATCAGTCGCAACAAATTCCTGCATCAATTGGTCGGCAGCCTTTACTTCCGCAGCGAGGTGGATTTCAAACGCGGCACTTTCCGTGTGAAAGGCGATACGGTTGATGTCTATCCCGCTTACAGCGACACTGCCATCCGAATTGTTTTCTGGGGCGATGAAATTGAGGAAATTCAACAGTTTGACCCCATCAATAACCATGTAGAAGCCTCGTTTGAAGAAATACACATTTATCCTGCCAATGTATTCGTTACCACCAAGGAACGGCAACAAGCCGCTATTGTGCAGATACAGGAAGATATGATGAAGCAGGTGGCATTTTTCAAGGAATGTGGAAGAGAAATAGAAGCCAAACGTTTGGAAAACCGCGTTATCTACGATTTGGAAATGATGCGCGAATTGGGATATTGCTCAGGCATTGAGAATTACTCGCGCTATTTCGATGCTCGCGACGCCGGCACACGTCCCTTCTGCTTGATAGATTATTTCCCCAAGGATTTCATTACCGTGATTGACGAAAGTCATGTCACCCTGTCGCAAATTCATGCCATGTATGGCGGCGACCATTCCCGCAAGTTGAATTTAGTGGAATATGGCTTTCGCTTGCCGTCGGCAGCCGACAACCGCCCGCTCACTTTTGAGGAATTTGAAGCGGTGACCGGACAAACCGTGTATGTAAGCGCCACGCCAGCCAACTATGAACTGGAAAAGAGCGGCGGCGTTGTGGTGGATCAGGTCATTCGCCCCACAGGGCTGATCGACCCGCCGATTATCATCAAGCCAAGCCTCAACCAGATTGACGACCTGTTGGAAAATATCCATCAATGCGCCGAAAAAGATGAAAGGGTGCTGGTAACCACCCTCACCAAGCGGATGGCGGAGGAGTTGGCGAAATATATGGCAAAAGCAGGCGTCCGTTGCCGGTATATCCACTCGGACGTGGAAACGCTGGAGCGCGTGGAAATCATGGAAGACCTTCGCGCGGGACGCTTCGATGTGCTGATTGGCGTGAACCTGTTGCGCGAAGGCTTAGACCTTCCCGAAGTGTCGTTAGTAGCCATTCTCGACGCCGACAAAGAGGGCTTTCTGCGTTCCGCCCGCTCGCTCACGCAAACGGCAGGACGGGCTGCCCGCAACATTAACGGGCGCGTCATCATGTATGCCGACAAAATCACCGACAGTATG
Source organism: Bacteroidales bacterium (assembly GCA_031260845.1). Classification (GTDB taxonomy): domain Bacteria; phylum Bacteroidota; class Bacteroidia; order Bacteroidales; family UBA4181; genus JAIRLS01. Next base: position 976 of record JAISKR010000268.1, on the reverse strand, counting down.
CAGCAAACCATCGACGAAACCGACCGTCGCCGGAAAAAACAGTTGGAATACAACGAAAAGCACAATATCATCCCGAAACAAATCACCAAAGCGCGGGGTTCCATCATGGGCTTACGAAAAGTAGAGGAAGTAATCGAAGACAATACGAAGATTTATTCCGAACCGGAAACCCCGTCGTCCGTTGCTGCCGAACCTGTTGTGCAATACATGGACAGCCAAGCGCTGGAAAAAACCATTGCCTACACCAAAAAGCAAATGCAGCAAGCCGCCAAAGACCTCGACTTTATGGAGGCAGCACGCCTGCGCGACGAAATGTTCACCTTGCAAAAACTGCGCGACGAAAAAAAGAAAAATAATGGTTAATTGTTAATGATAAATCATAAAAAAGAATCAAAAATCGTATGAATTTAAAAATCAAAAATCGTTTTCTTGAAGTGAAACGTAATCATCGAAAATCAAAAATCGTTTGCCTTTTTGCCGTCCTTTGCGGAATGTCCTCATGGTCGTATGGGCAGGCGGTCGAACAAATCACCATGACCACAAGCGCCACAAAAATACACTTGGCAGGCGCTTTTGCGTGCGACGTTGTGGAGGCGACGATTGACTGGGGCGACGGAACGGAAGAAGCCCTGAAAATGGTTGACCATAGATTTAAGGCATCGCGTGATTATACCGGCGAAATGCGCAGAAAAATCATCATTACTCTTCCTTCGGGGTGTATCACGGTTTTTGAATGTTTCAAAAATCAACTTAGCGATTTGTCTGTGAACGAGTGTAAAACATTGGTTAAATTGGATTGTTCACAAAACCAACTTACCGAATTGGATGTGAACGAATGTAGGGTGTTGACCGAATTGTCGTGCGCCAAAAATCAACTGACCGCATTGGATGTAAGCAAAAATAAAACGCTCATCGAATTGCTTTGTGACTACAATCAACTCACCACATTGAATGTCAGCAACAATACGGCGCTCTC
>JAISKR010000191.1 GCA_031260845.1 Bacteroidales bacterium | reverse complement strand
TGCTGACGACAGCACCCGTCCGGAGCGTGCTCAGCCTTATCCGAAAAAGGTGGTCATTTTCAGTCCCCACCCCGACGACGACGTTATCTCAATGGGAGGCACCTTTGCCCGCTTGGTGCAGCAGAAACACGATGTGCACGTGGCATATCAGACATCGGGCAATATTGCGGTGTTTGACGATGACGTAGTGCGTTTCCTCGATTTCGGCAACCAGTTCAGCAAAATATTTGAGTTGAGCGGCGGTGTGAATACCGAAAATCTGTATGAAAAACTGACAAAAGCCTTGGCAGACAAGAAACCGGGCGACGCCGACATACAGGAAGTACGACAACTCAAAGCCGCCATCCGCCGCAGCGAGGCAATGGCAGCAGCCCGTTATATGGGCGTTCAGAGCGACCACGTTCACTATCTGAATTTGCCGTTCTACGAAACCGGAACAGTCACCAAAGGCGAATTGAGCGAAACCGACGTTCAAATCATCATCAACCTGTTGAAGGAAATAAAGCCACACCAGATTTATGCCGCCGGCGACCTGTCAGACCCGCACGGAACGCACCGCGTGTGCATCAACGCCATTATGGCGGCTTTGCACGAATTGAAAAACGAAAAATGGATGAAAGATTGCCGGATTTGGCTGTATCGCGGCGCATGGCAGGAATGGGATTTGGATCAGGTGGACATGGCAGTGCCGTTAAGCCCTGAGGAAGTGCTCATCAAGCGCAAAACGATTTACAAGCACACGTCCCAGAACAACGGTCCGGTGTTCCCCGGCAGCGACTCGCGCGAGTTTTGGCAACGGGCGGAAGAGCGCAACCACGCTACCGCCATCCTGTACGACAAACTCGGAATGGCTGAATACCAAGCCATAGAGGCATTTGTGAAGTTCAATATTAACCAAATTGACTGATTCGATGGAAACATTCATTATTCGCAAGGCAACAGAAAAGGACGTTCCCGTTCTTCTTTCGCTTATCAACGAATTGGCTGATTACGAGAAGTTAACCGTGGTAGCAAATGAGAGAAGTTTGTATGAATGGATTTTTGAAAAGGAAAAAGCGGAAGTCCTTATCGGCGAGTATAATGGCTTAGCGGTAGGCTATGCCGTTTATTTTCACAACTTTTCCACTTTTCTGGGACGGGCAGGCATTTATTTGGAAGACGTCTATGTGAAGCCCGATTTTCGGGGAAACGGTTTCGGCAAAGCCTTTCTCAAAAAAGTAGCCGGCATAGCCGTTGAACGCGGATGCGGCAGGATGGAATGGACTTGCCTCGACTGGAACCTGACAAGCATTGATTTTTACCATGCCATGGGCGCCGAACAGTTGAACGAATGGCTGCTTTTCCGCATTACGGGCGAAAAATTAAATCAATTAGCAGAATCATAAATTTTAAAATTAATCTTAAAAATCATAATAATATGCAACAAAGTGAAGTATCCCGCAGGTCATTTTTGAAAAATGCGGCAGTTTTATCCACAGTGGCAGGAGTATTTCCTACCATTCTGACGGCTCAGACAGGCGCCAACAAGCCTGTCGACGTTAAACAGGCGAGCGCCAATGAAAAAATCAATCTGGCTTGTGTCGGTTGCGGCAATCAGGGCGCGGGCGACATTAAGCAATTTGCCGCCACCGGCTTAATCAATGTAGTGGCTTTATGCGACGTCGATTTGGGAGCGCCGCACACCACCGAAATCATTGAAAAATTTCCCGAAGCCAAACATTTCAAGGATTTTCGGAAAATGTTCGATACAATGAGCAATCAAATTGATGCCGTCAGTATCGGTATTCCCGATTTTGCCCATTTTGCAGTCGCCATGACAGCCATCAAGTTGGGGAAACACGTTTTTGTGGAAAAACCTTTGGCACGTACCTTTTATCAGAACGAACTTCTGATGCAGGCAGCCGCAAAATACAAAGTTGTCACGCAAATGGGTAATCAGGGACACTCGGAAGCCAACTATTTTCAGTTCAAAGCGTGGGTGGACGCCGGTATCATTAAAGACGTCACCGCTATCACAGCACACATGAACAGTTCGCGACGGTGGCACGGATGGGACCCGAAAATTACACATTTTCCGGCAGGCGAGCCTCTTCCGGCAACGCTTGATTGGGATACATGGTTGAATATAGCCCAATATCACGACTACAATCACGATTATCACAACGGGCAATGGCGTTGCTGGTTCGACTTCGGTTTGGGCGCCCTCGGCGACTGGGGCTGTCATATTATTGACACCGCCCATCAATTCCTTTAATTGGGATTACCCAACGAAATAAACCCCTTGAAATTGGATGGACATAATGACTATTTCTTTCCGATGGCGTCCACCTTGTTGTTCAAATTTCCGGCAAGGAAGAAAATGCCTGCTGTGGACATTACATGGTACGACGGAGTAAAAAATTTACCACCCATTCCGGCAGGTTACGGTGTTCAGGGTTTAGACCCCAATATTCCTGCGCCAAGTTCCGGTGATTTAAAAGCCACTTTAAATCCGGGTAAGATTATCTACAGCAAGCAGTTAACCTTCAAGGGCGGCTCTCACGGCAGCACCTTGCAGATTATTCCCGAAGAAAAGGCAAAAGCGATGGAATCCAAACTGCCCGAAGTGCCAAAAACCACTTCCAACCATTACAAAAACTTTCTGTTGGCTTGCAAAGGTTTGGAAAAAACGCGGTCGCCGTTTGAAGTGTCTGCGCCTTTGAGTCAGGTGATGAATCTGGGTGTGATTGCTCAACTAACTCATGAAAAACTTTTGTTCGACCGCGAGAAAAAAGTCATTACCAATAATGCCTTTGCCAATGCCTTGCTGGTTGGACCCCCGCCTCGCAAAGGATGGGAACAGTATTATCAGGTGTAATGGGTAATTACGAACTCTTTCATGATAATTATGGGGTGATGAAATTTGTGAAATTGCTGACCATTGCTGTCGGCTTTGGTTTGTTGAGCGCTTGTGCACCGTCCGGCACCTTCACGCCGGGCGCTGTATGGGCGGACAATCTTGGCGTTCATATCAATGCGCATGGCGGCGGTATCTTGTATGATGCGGGCGTGTATTACTGGTTTGGCGAGCATAAAACCGAGGGCAGGGCAGGCAATGTGGCGAATGTCGGTGTGCACTGTTATTCCTCGTCCGATTTGTATCATTGGAAGGATGAAGGCATTGCATTGTCCGTCATGCCGGAAGGTTCGGGCAGCGATATTGAGAAAGGCTGCATCTTGGAGCGTCCCAAAGTGATAAAAAACGCGAAAACAGGCAAATACGTAATGTGGTTTCATTTAGAGCCAAAGGGAGCAGGCTATTCCGGCGCCAAAAGCGGCGTTGCAGTAAGCGACAAGGCGACAGGTCCCTATACTTTTCTGAAAGCCATCCGTCCCAATGCCGGTCATTGGTGCCTGAACGTTCAGCCTGTCCACCAGTCGGATAAAACGCCACTTTCGACAGGACAGCGGTATAGCGGCGGCGAATTGCCTGCCCATCCCGACACGCTGAACATATTAGGGCGTGATATGCAAGGCGGACAGATGGCGCGGGATATGACTCTTTTTGTCGATGATGACGGAAAGGCTTACCACATTTATGCTTC
>JAISKR010000178.1 GCA_031260845.1 Bacteroidales bacterium | reverse complement strand
TAACACTGCGGGATGTCAAGGGGGTATTTTTATGGAACGATCTAAAGGATACTTCCTTATGTTTTTTTTAGCGGTCGCGGGATTATCTGCACAAGAACCTATTAGGAATATTTCCGTGTTGGGATTATCAAAAACAAAGTCCTACATAGTAGAAAGGCCGTTACAAGTGTTTATCGGCAGAGATACTATTGATACAAATGAAGTATATGCGCTTATTCAAAGTACCGGTGTTGTCGAACCCGTATCCATTGAGGTGACAGATAATCCGCAGGGAAGCGGTAAAATACTTGCGGTAACCGTACGGGACAAATGGTCAATTTTTCCTATCCCCATAGCCACATTTAATTCAAGCGGCTGGGGCGCCGGCGCGGTGTTTTTGGACACCAATGCCTTCGGTGTAAATGACACCATGATGATCGTGGGCATGTATAGCCCCGGCGACATAATGGCAAGCCTTATGTATATAGGCACCCCCGACGGCGTTGGCAAATTCGGCTGGTCTTTTACAGGAATGTTTTCCATGCGGGGAAATGAAAGTTACGATCAAAGCGGCAAAAAAGGCGAACTCTTGCAGAGGTACAATTCAATGGTGATAAATCCTGCGGCAGGATTGTCTTACTCAATTTCGCCTTTCATCGCGGCAAGCGTTGGCCTTGCATACAAATATGTTGGTTTACGGGACTCGGATAACCCGGTGAATAAGCCTGAAAACGGCGTGCATGGAATCACTTTTTCGCCCACCGTTACTATGCATTGGCCAAGTATTTGGGACGGCTATTTTCTCAATGAAAAAAAACTTTCCGCAAAATATGATTATACCCTTGTTGTTGATGATGCTGATGTCCATTCAGCCTCAGTTACCGGCACATTCAACCATTCTTTTATTCCCGGTTTCAGAACCACCGTAAACAGCGGACTGGTTTTCGCGACGCCCTCCGCCGCGCCGTTTTTTACTTCTTCGCCGGTAAGCGCTGCGGTAAACATTCTGCCCACAAATTATTATGCGGTCGATTTTGCGGGCCTTTCTTTAGGGCTTGAGAAGTATCTTTTCAAATTTAAATTTGGAACCCTCGCAATTTCTGCCGCCTATCAAGCGGTTTATTCTAATGGCGCGTTTTTATCCAACCAATTCGACCATGGGCCGGTGGCGATGCTGCTGCTGTACTTGAACCGGGTCGCCATCCCCGGCGTTGGATTGGGCGGCGCGTATAATGTCGCCAGAAACGCATGGCAATACGCGGTGAATGTGGGCGTGCAGTTTTGATGATTTAACGCCGTTTTAACCGTATTTTAACACCGTTTTAACAATGGTTTTGTATATAGGGGGCTGCCATGGATAAAATGCATTGCAAAGCCATTGTTTTATTGGCAGTTCTCCTCAATACGAGCCTGTCATTCGCGGAAGGCCCTGCTGCCGGGGAAAACATCGTCCCCTTCCCCCAAACGATGGCGATCAGTGTTTTTGGAATTTCTAACATGGAAATATTCCTGGAGGAATGGTCACAATACAAGGCGGACAAACCGTGGACTATGGGCGTGGGTTTTCGGTATAAAAATCTTGCCGCCCAAGCCGCCATACCCCTTCCGTTCAACACCGGCGCATTTGATCTGGCTGTCAATTTCTACCTTGAAAAAATGTATTTTGAAACATTCGTCAAACACTACCAAAAATTCTACCCCGACGATGTCGAAACCATCGGCAATGAAGATATTGGATTGGATATCATGAGCGCCGGAATAATGGCAAGCCGGGTATATAACCATAAAAACCATTCATTCCGTTCGGTGTATAGTTTGTCCCAAAAGCAGACGGCCTCCAGCGGAAGTTTTCTGTATGGCCTTGGGGTGTTTTACTCGTCGCTGCATTCACAGAACGGGTTCATTCCGCGCTATGCGGAACGGCAGCATGTTGTATATTTCGGACCAACGGCGGGGTATTCATACACATGGGTATATGACCATGACCTGTATTTAAACCTGGATCTTAACCTGGGCGCAAACTTGGGAATAGATATAAACGAAACAAAACTGCTATTCATCCCCCAGGCATATCCAAGAATTACATTCGGCCATCATAATAGCGCCTGGTCGCTCAATTCGGTGGTGGGCGCCAATGCGTCAATGTTTTTATGGGATGGCGGCAATCTTGAGACCATACTTCCCGTTACAATATGCATAACATTTTCAAAGAGGTTCTAATGCCATGAGATCTTTCGTAAAAATCCCCGCCCTGCCTTTTTTTGCCTTGCTCATATTTGCGCTGCATCCCGTTTTGGTTTTTTCCCAGGAACAAACCGATGAAGAAACCATGGGAGAACTGTACCACCCGGTGCCGCTGTCAACGATCTTTCACGACATCGGGGGAAACGCGCTGCATTCGCTCGTCTTTAATTACGGGGCGAACTTTGCCGCCGCAGGACTGGGGACCTGGCTGTTTGTCGAAAGCGGCCTTGATTGGCAATGGAATCGGCTTGCCTATGATAACGAGTGGATTGCAAATATCGGACTTCCGACATTGTATATCGGATATGTAGTTCCGGCCGCCGGACCAATAGCGCTCTATGTAACCGGAAGATTTATCAAGGACGAAAAATTACAAATTGCCGGATTAGCATTAACCCAAACCGCCATGTTGTCGGGCGCCACATTCTCCCTTTTGAAAATGCTTACCGGACGTGCATTGCCCGGCATTGTAACGGAGCTTGATCATACAAGAAGTTACCGGACAGATGATTTCAGCAGGGAGTTTGATGGGCCCAACTGGAATTTCCATGGGGGCTGGCCGGGGGGACACATAATGACCGCTCTTTCTGCCGCAACAGCAATAGCGGAAATTTATAGCGATAAGCTCTGGTTAAAAATAGGAGTATACTCCTATGCGGTGCTTATCGGACTAGGAACTTCGGTAAATGTGCATTGGGCATCTGATGTGGTCGCAGGGGCATTAATTGGGTATGCCATAGGGAAAACAACAGGAAAAAGTTTCAATCAGCTTTTAAAGCCCTCGACACAGGATAACAGGGCATCATTTTTTATAACGGCGCAGCCCTTAGGCATTCTGGTGAGGTTTTAATATGCGTAACCAAATTATTCTTATGGCTGTTTGTTTTTCCCTTATTACACGGTTGTATGCTCAAGGGCATTTAACACAGGAACAAACAACAGTTGATGTGCAGTCCGATCACGACACATCATATACAGAAGCAGCACCACACAGACAAAATTATTTTGCCGGCCTTGGAATAGGCATTGGCGAAGGTCTTTTTTTTAATGGCATGATGCATATGGCAGTCCGGTTTGGCGGGCAAGCGCCATGGGCACAAGTGGATGGTGATGCGATAAGGGATAATTTTAGCGAGGGACCGCGATTTGAAAAAACAGATTGGTTTCCCATAAATCAGATTGGCCATCCGTATCAAGGCAGCTACTATTTTATTGCAGGCAGATCGAACGGGCTTGATTTTTACAGTTCCGTGGCCCTTACTGCCCTGGGAAGTTTTGAATGGGAATTTTTCGGCGAAACCAATACACCCGGTCTGAATGACTTAATTACGACCACATTTGGCGGGGCCGCACTGGGCGAAATGCTCCACCGGCTTTTTTTAGAAGCGTCGTATCCTGCAGCCATTGTTTTTAGCCCCTTTGACAGCTTAAACGATGGAATATACCGCAGACCCAAGCAACACACAAAAAACATCTATGAACTATCCGCATTTACAGGCATAGATGTGGCGCTTACAAAACGGATGCAGGTTGGATATGATTCAACCGATGAATTTAAAACGGGATACCTTATGAACACGGCGATGAATGTAGTCTATGGCGATCCTTTCTATCAGGAGAGCAGGGTGCCCTACGAGCACTTCGAGCTTTATGCAAGACTTTCAGGCGGTCTTGAAAATTACGATAGCCGTATTATTTCAGACGCATATCTTTTTTCGTTTACGCCTTTGGAAAATTTAACTACGGGGTTTACCATGCAGTTTGATTTTTTTGCCGGCAGAAATATTGATTTTGCAAGCCAGGGTTTTGATTGGACGGTGAAGCTGCGCAAAAATATACGCGAATCCCTCTCGCTTGAATTTAGAGGACACCTTGGGTGGACCCTTCTGGGTGTCGCGAATTTCTATGACGCGGGCACCTGGGGAGAAGAATTTCATAATTACTCGACAGGCATCAACGGAAAGTTTTTTCTTAGCCTCATCCATCCCCGTATTGGAACATTTAATTTAAGCGCATTGCTTTATTCTGTTTTTGTGTTCCCAAATTCAGTACCTGATTCTGAGGGCATGACATTTTTCACATTTTTGGATGCAAATTATCTGTTCCCGATGGGCAAAAATATTTCTGTCGGCATAGGCGATACCTTCGCTGTTGAATATGGCCGTTACAAGAAAGTCCCTGGCATCTTAAAATTGACAAACAACATCAATATTTTTTGCCGCTGGTCTTTCACAGAGCCCCAGAGATAACCGGCCTTCTTACGGCCGCCATTCGTTAGAAAAAAGAAAATTTCGTGCGAATTAACGTTTTTTTAACAACACCTTAACAATCCATCAACAATCGCCTCCTAAATTCAATGCATATCCTGAACGGAAACAGGAAATACATGCGTTTTTTGGAGGTTGAGTATGTTTGTGAAAATTGGGAAATTGGTTTGGCTTGCCGCGGCCCTGGCGGCGTTTTCAGCGGTGTCCTGCGCCGGCAAGAATGAGCCGACAGAGACGGCGGAAAGCATGGAGCAGCTCTATGCGGAAAACGGGCAGCCGGTCAGCGTGCGGCAGCTTGAAGCGGAGGATTTTTCGGTTTACCTGAAGTACCCCACGGTCATCTATGCCAGCTCCGAATCGACCGCCTATGCGTCCCTCA
>JAISKR010000182.1 GCA_031260845.1 Bacteroidales bacterium | reverse complement strand
TCACAACCGTATCACCTTTCCCCCAGCCAATACAAGCATCTGCCGAACCATTCGTCAAAAGGCGGTTTCGACAGGTAGCCGTGTTCGCCTTTTTCGTAGATATGGATTTCAGACGGGATGCCGTTCTTGCTCAATGCTTCGTAGAAGACCAGACTGTTTGCCACGGGTACCGCTGAATCGTCGTTGGCGTGCGTGATGAAAGCCGGAGGCGTGGTTTTATCCACCCACAGTTCGTTGCTGTACAAGAGAATCTTTTCCTGCGAGGGCGTTGCTGTGCCAAGCAGGTTTTCGCGGCTTCCGAGGTGCCCGATGGCGTCTGTAAAACTGATGACCGGATAGACCAGAATCATAAAATCGGGACGAAGATTGACGTTTTCGGGATTGTCGATTACCGGACGGGAAAAATGCGTTCCGGCAGTGGCTGCGAGATGCCCGCCTGCCGAAAAGCCCATGATACCTATCTTGTTGGAAACAATCCCCCACTCATCGGCGCGTTGTCGGATAATTTTAACGGCAGTTTGCGCGTCCTGCAAGGGATAAGTTGACTGGTCTGTGTTTTTGGTCTTGTCGGGCAGCCTGTATCGCAGCACAAAAGCGGCGATGCCCGCCTTGTTGAATGCCTTCGCAACTCGCGTGCCTTCACGGTCGAACACTAAGCCGCCATAAGCGCCTCCCGGGCAGATAATCACGGCTTTACCGGAATTATTTCCCGCTTCGGGCAGAAAAACGGTAATGCTCGCTTTCTCCGTCGCCTGTTTCTCGGGATACAGGAAAACTTCTTCCTGTATGTCCGTTGTTTTGCAGTTTTTCAACTCCCTTACCAGCATATTGGCAATGATTTCGTTGCCCTTGTCGGATGGATGCAAGCCGTCGTAGGTCATATCAACGGCTTCGACGGGGTAAGGATATTCGTCCGTATCGGGATTAAAAGGAACGTCAATGTATTTCGGATACGAATAATTCTTGTATTGACCGGTAGCGCTATCTTTTAGCCGTTTGAATTTCACGGCGTTCTTGGGTGTGATGCCGCTTTCGTGATAAATATCCACTAACGGCAGTTTTTCGTGCAGCGCTATTTTCTTGATGGCAGCGGCTATGTCGGCGAGTTGTTGCCCGTTTTTTGCCCGATACGAGCCGTAAGCATTGTTTCTAAAATGTTCCCAATAAACAAAATCCCCGCGTTGCATGGGCGTCATCAAGATGATACGCGCCTGCGGATTCAGGCTTCGCAATTTATCAACAATGATGCGGAAAGCGCCATAAACGGTTTTATGCCCCGTATTGTTCGTGTAATCAGAGAACTCGCCTGTCGGTTGCCCGCTCCACCAGTCGTTGGTACCGAGAAAAACCGAATAAACGTCTGCCTTTTCCAGACCTAATTGGTCAATTTTTTCGGCAATACCGGTGCTTGTCCATCCGTTGAAACCCTTGTTTATGTATGTGATATTGGGCAACATTTCGATGGCGCGCGTCATATAGCCTTTTTGCAGCCTGTTGCCCGTTTCGTTCAAATGGTCGTTCAGGTAGGTAATGGAATCGCCGATGGCAACCCATTTGACGGGACGCGGCGCCCACGATATGCAGAAGGCTGCGAACAATCCCACAAGAATGAATTTACCTGCCTTGTGCAGGATTTCTTTGGATGGCGCTTTCATTTTATCGGTTCTTGATGATGGTAGAGTGTCAACGGGTCGTTATCAGCCCAAGTAAAACTATCGAAACTAATGTCTTCATCTATATTTTCCCAATGTAGTCCGAAAGGCGATTCTGTCCATGTCGAACGTTGGTTGTCGGTTGCCTGCCTCAGTCGCGGGAAAAAGCGCATCGGTTGACTCATTACCTCTCCTTTTGCGGTTTCAATGAATATCCGTTCGTCGGCAAACCAAATATTTTTAACTGTTTTCATCATTTTTTTATATTATTATTGAAAAATAACCTCCAATGCTCAATCATGTATTCGCGATTTTCACGGATAATCTCTTCGGCAAGTGCGAGTTCATGAGGTTTCAATCCCTTGTTATCGGTAAGCGTTACCTCCGGTTCAATGTCAAATCGGGCTTCTGCATCGCCTTTTTTCACATGAACATGGATAGGTTCATGTTCCCTCGCCCAATAATAGAAGCGCATACCCAATAAAATCAATACCGTTGGCATATCTTAAAAATTTGATGCTACAAAAATAACTTATTTTTATTAATTTTTTTCTAAATATTTTTTTTCCAAATAAAAACTGATACCTTTGCGACATTATTTTAATATCATTTTAATATCATTTTAAATTTTTATATCATGAAAACAAAAGAAGAAATTTTTACAGGAGTTAAATTCTATGTATGGTGAAACACGCTTTGGCGAAATTGTCGGAAGAAGGCGTTGTCGAATTGGACGACGAAAAGAAAGCGGCAATGGTTTCCAATCTGTTGGTGGTGCTGTGCAGCGACGAACACGCGCAACCGGTTGTAAATACGGGCACTTTGTATCAGTAATACAGGGTTATGGCAAAAGAGAACAAGAGTAAAAGTTTTGTCTTGCGTATTGATACCGATACGATGGCTGCCGTTGAGAAATGGGCAAGCGACGAGTTTCGCAGCGTCAATGGGCAGATATTGTATCTGCTTGACCAAGCGTTAAAGAAAAGCGGTCGTTCGCCAAAGAACTTAACGGCGCGGTCTCGTGAGCCTGCGAACAAAAAAGGCGCGATGCAACCTCATCCTCATCCCTGACGACGAAAAGCACAATGAAAGGTAGGCTGTCCAAAATTGAAGTAACGCCATACAATGAGTTGTCCGGTTTCTTTTGTTTATAACTTCCAAAAAGAAATTCAATCACATCAGAGGAGGCATTCCACACACATTCGCCTTG
>JAISKR010000181.1 GCA_031260845.1 Bacteroidales bacterium | reverse complement strand
CGCTACGTTCCAGCAACCACCGATGCCCAAGTTCTGCCTGTCGGGAATAATGTGTATCAGATTGGAACGCCCGTGCGCTTTTTCGGCTATCACTTGCGTAGTGCCGTCATCGGAATGGTTGTCAACCACTATCACATTGAAAGCGAAAGGCGCCGACTGGCTTAACGCCGAATCAATGGCGTCGCCGATGGTTTTGTGCCGGTTGCGGACAGGTATAATGACAGACGCTTCGCAGGGAAAAGCGTTTTGCGACACATCCACCGTTTGCAGGTTTTCAGGTGCAATCCACGCATTGGCGGTTTTGAGGTAATCGGTGCAAGCCCGTTCCATTTCCTGCTGCACATCGCGGTTGGTGGGGTCAACGTATGCAAACATCGCCTTCTCGAAAGAAGAAGCCTGCGTTTCCCTGCAAGTATAAAGCATTTCACGAATGTGAAAGATACGGTTTCGCTGTGCTATTGCCAGCCTCAAACGATACATGGCGGCATATCCGTATTGGTCGCCCGTTACAGCGGCTGCTTCACGAAAAGGTTCAGCGCGTACCAACACCAATGCACCGAAGCGGAAATCGTCCCGCAGGCTGCCCTGCTGATAATCAATAAGAGGATACGCCTCTGTTTTACCGTCTTTTTCTAAAAAATAATCGGAATATATCCAGTCTGCGCCGGTTTGTCGGGCAATATCCGCCATTCTTTTCAGTGAATCCTGCGTGATTTCGATTTTTTTTCCGAGCGAATCACACATTAATATATAGTCAGTTTTGCACTGTCGCAAAATTTCGACCACAGATTCGAACGAACATAAATCATTTATCGGATATACAGCAGAAACTACGGGGGACGCCAACCATTGAGAGGCGTCAAAATCCGGTGAATTGAAAAAAACGGTTATCATTCGCCGATAATATCGTCAAAACTGACGTCCAACGGTTTGTTGTTGAGAAAATCGAACAGGGTATATTGGCGAACCCTGTAATAATACTGCCAGTAAGTGCCTAACTCCAAAATGTACTTTTGTTTAGCGGCATTTTTAGCATCGTCGGCGATATTCAAATCGGTGACATTCACTTTGCCGGTGAAATACCGCTGCCGTGCTACTTCGTACCCTTTTTGCGCCACAGTGTCGGCTTTGGCATTGATATATACCTGTTTTTCCTGCATATTGAACTGCATCACCTGCAAAAACACCTGTTGTTGAAAGTCGGTGGTACTTTGTTCCATTTGCGTTTGAATCATCTCCTGTTGTGATTTTGCCTGACGATACCTGTTTCGTGACTGGTTCCAGTCAAGGATGGGAATGGCTATTGACAGCGCGACGCCCTGAGCATCGTCAAAACGGGGCGAATACGCCTGATTAAACTCAGTAGCGGTTTTATTCAATCCATACGAGGCGGAAAGGTTCATCGTGACGCCTTTTTGCGATTTTGCTCTTGCTGCTGCCTGTTCAGCATCAAGTATTTGCCGGTTGTAGGATATTACATCGGGACTGTTGCTCAGGGCATACTCCAACGCCTTGTCGGACGGTATTTTCAATGCGGGCACGTCGGGATTGATATTCAATTCAATGACCACATTATCTCTAAAACCCAGATAAGAGCGCAAACTCATCCGCGCCAGGTCAATTTCTATCTGAGCGGTGCTGAGAGCGCTTTCCGCCTGCATATATCTCAATTCCATCTGCAACAGAGCGTCCTCCGCTATCGTACCAATCATGTAACGCCCTTTGGAAATGTCGTACAACTCTTTGTTGTTTTTTAAATTCACTTCCGCCATGGTGAGTGCAATTTGTGCCGTAGCCAAGTTGAAAAACCGCATCGTTGCAGTAAACGACACAAATTCCAACTGAGCGATATAAGCCTGTTTTGCTTCTTCGTAGCGCAACGGTTCTATCTTTTTCTCCCATTTCAACAGGTTATACCCATTGAGCGGCTGACTAAACAAGAACCTGAGAGGACTGGTGGTATAATCCGTACTTTTACTGGTCAGGTTCTGAACCCGTCTAAAATCGGATTCAAGTGAAACACTACCTCCCGTAAGAGCCACTTCCTGCGAAATGTTTAAACCTGCCGACGACGTGAATGTGTTTCGCTTCACTTCCTGTGATTGAAAACCACCGTTAACCGATGAATTAACCGTATAGATGGAATGGTCGTAAGTGGTAGGGCTGGTGGTCAGCATCACTTGCGGCAGATAACTGGCTTTGTATGCGCGGTATCTGTAATAACTCGACCTGAATTGGTGTCTGGCGGCAATGGCGGCATTGGATTGCTCTTTTGCCAATTGCACTACATCTTCCAAGGTGAATACATATTTAGGAGCGGAAGCGGGGGCGTCTTGATTTTGCGCATTTGCCGCTGTCACAAACAGGCTACTGCACAGAATAACAGAAAAAAATATTCTGTTTATTGGAGAAAACATCATGTCAATTCTTATTCGTTATCAAAATAATCTGCGAATATCGCATCTTTCTTGTTAATAATCAATTTCAAGGACGGTATTTAACTTTTTTTATGAAAACCTTTCATTGAGTACAGGCAAAGCCGGTACAATTACGAATTAAAAATTAAAAATTACGGCTTGCGCTGTTTGTCCTTTTGTCCTTTCTGCCATTAACCATTTTCTTCGTGTTTCACAAAAGGTACGAACCATGTTGCAAGAAATGCCGGTATGGTGGCTATCAGCACCCATACGAAGAACCATTTGTAGCCCCACCAGTCGCTGAGGTAGCCGCTGCACATACCGGGTATCATGAAGCCGAGGTTCATGATGCCGGAGGCAAAGGCATAATGCGCCATTTTGTGCTTGCCGGGCGCCACCTGTTGCATCATGAACAGGTTAAGACCGACAAACCCGAATCCGTAACCGAAATATTCGCACACGATAGCGCCGCCCACCAACCAGATGCTGGAAGGTTGAAACACTGCCAGCAGGAAATACACCACAAACGGTATGTTGAACGCGCAACATAGTTTAAACAGCGTTTTTTGCAGTCCCGACGCGGAAATATAATAACCGGCAAGGATGGAGCCAAGGATGAAGGCTGCGGTGCCAAAAGTGCCGTAAACCAACCCGATTTCATGTACCTGCAAACCTAATCCGCCATCAGCGACGGGCGTTTTGAGAAACAAGGGAACGATTTTCATCGCAAACCCTTCGGCAAAACGGTAAAGAATGATAAAAGCCACATACCAGACGATATGCTTTTTTGTGAAAAAACTGAGGATGATGGTTTTCAGCGAATCCCAGACCTCGCTGCTACTGTTGATAGACGCCGCTTTGATTCCTGCGGGCAACATACGGCTGTGATAGACGCCCAACGCTATCATCATAATGCCTGACAGTGCCACGATGAGCATCCACGCATGGACGACGCCGAGCGAATCTTTGAGCATACCCGCCAGAAACACCAAGCCACCGTTGGCAAGAATTTTCGCCAAATTGTAAAAAGCGCCCTGCCAGCCAATGTACTGGGCTTGTGCCTTGGGCGACAATTCGGACATATAAACGCCGTCGCCACAGACATCGTGCGTGGCGCCGCTGATGGCTATTACCCCCATCAGGGCAATGGAATAGCAAAAAAAGTTGCTCAGCGGCAACGAAAGCGCTATGAGCGCAAAAGCGATACCTGTCAATAGTTGCGTCCCTACTACAAAAAATTTCTTTGTTTTGAAAATCTCTAAAAAAGGGCTCCAAAGCGGTTTCAACGTCCAAGGCAGCATGATGAGCGACGTCCAGAATGCAATCTGTGTATTGCTGATTCCCATGTCGGAATAGATGAGCACCGATACCATGGAGAGCATCACAAAAGGAAGCCCCATAGCGAAATAGACGGTGGGAACCCACTGTAAAGGAGATGATTTTTTATTGTTTTGCATACCCTGTTTCTTTTAGATTTTTATACCATTAAATGAACGACAAAATTAATTGAATTTGTAGATATAAACAAATTCATGTACTTTTGCAGAAAATTTCAGAGCCGCCTCTGACAGTAGTAATCAAAATATAATCAAATGGACGAAGGACCTTATCCTGAGCGTAGTAAACAAAAGTAATCACCCTCTGTAAGAGTCCTATTTATGTTCTCTTTGCAGAGATAAAATGTAAGGAGATAAAAGCATGAATGAAACCGGAACCCACTTCCGTGAACTGATTGAAAATAAAAACTGGAAAATCCTCAAACATGAGTTGAATGAGTTTGAGCCTTTGCAATTGGCTGAAATCATTGAGGAAATGTCCAAATCCGATGAAATCTTTGTTTTTCGTCTTTTGCTGCGGTTGACGCATTGACACGGGAGAAACTTCAGGATGATCTGCTGCGTCTCCGTGAAGAATCGGCGTCGCATCTTATTATTGTTATGGTAACCCACGATGTAACGGAGGCAGTTTATC
>JAISKR010000079.1 GCA_031260845.1 Bacteroidales bacterium | reverse complement strand
TGCCTTTCACTTCGCCGCTGGCGCCCAAATAGACAATCAGAGGGAACACGAGAATAATCACGACCGACTCGTAGATGCCGTTCATCCAAAAATGGGCTTTGTCGCCTATGCGCGGGATGAGAAAAACAATCACCAACAGCACCGTACACCACAGAAAAGCGTTTTTCAGGTGGGTGAGTTTGCCCAAACGATAGAGCAACAGACCGGCAAAGAAGGGGTATATCAATCGCGTAAAGCCGATTTTCATGTGATTGGCGTCAAGCGTCCAGCCGCCGCTCACGTCGCCTGTGGTGATGACGGTGAGGTGAATGATGGCGCAGGCTGCCAGAAAGACCAGCACAGCCAAAAGTTTGGTCGAAAATTTGCGGATAAAAAGTCCGTAAAGAATGTTGGCAATGTATTCAAAGAAGAGCGACCAACAAGGCGCATCCAAGGTGTGCATCTCTTGCCAGCCGCGAATGTCCATCGCTGGCGAGGTGGGGATGAGAAATATGCCAAGCACTAAGTAAACCAGCAGTTTCCACAGCGGCACGTCTGCTATGAGCGGATATTCAGGCGAGGCGCCGAAATAAAACAGCACGGCGCCAAGCACCATGCCCATCACTACCATCGGGTGAAGCCGTATCAACCGCCGTTTGAAAAAATTGCCGAAACTCATTTTTCCCCAACGGTCGTCGTAGGCATAGCCGATTACAAAACCGGAAAGGACAAAGAAAAAATCAACCGCCAGATAACCGTGATTGACAATCTTTTCGTAAGGGTCTAAGGTGTAGGCTTCGAAAATATGAAAGAAAAGCACCACGATGGCTGCCACGCCGCGCAGTCCGTCGAGGATTTCGTAATGGGGTTTGGTTGAAGGTATCATATTCTGTTCATGTTTTAATTTCGTACAATGCCTATCGCTTTACGCACTTGTGCCAATGTCGCCGAGGCGCTGGCGCGAGCCTTTTCCCTGCCCATTGCCGCCACTTTGCCCAGCAACTCATCGTTGCTGTAAATGTCGTTGTATCGCTCGCGAATGGGCGCCACAAACAGGTTGACGTCTTCCGCCAACTGTTTTTTCAAATCGCCATAACGTATAGCGCATTGAGCATATTGCTGTTTGAAGTGTTGTAACGTGTCTGCGGAAGAAACCAACTCCATAATGGTGAACAAATTCTGGATGGCTTCGGGGGGCGTTTGGTTGGGTTCGGCGGGTCCGGCATCCGTTACCGCTTTCATCACTTTTTTGCGAATGTCTTCGGCGCTGTCGGTCAGGAAAATACCGTTGCCTTCGGATTTGCTCATCTTTCCGGCGCCGTTCAATCCGGGCACTTTCACCAAATTGGCGCCGAAATTGAAGGCTTCCGGCTCGGGAAAAACTTCGCAGCGGTAGGTGCTGTTGAAGCGACGGGCATACACCCGCGCCAACTCCAAATGCTGCTCCTGATCCTTACCTACAGGGACTTTGTGAGAACGGTGAATCAGTATATCCGACGCCATCAGCACAGGGTAACTCAACAAACCAAGGTTGATATTGCCCGGATGCAGCCGCACCTTGTCCTTGAAGGTGGTGGTTCTTTCCACTTCGCCCACGTATGCTATCATGTTGAGCAAAAGGTACAACTCGCAAATTTCAGGCACGTCGCTCTGCACATACAGCGTACTTTTCTCGGGGTCGATGCCTGCCGCAAGGTACAACGCCATCACCTGACGCACATTGCGGTACAGGTCTTCGGGCGCAGGATGCGTGGTGAGCGAATGCCAGTCCGCTATGAAAAAATAACAAGTGTGGGTATCCTGCAATTTCACGAAATTGCGCAACGCCCCGAAATAATTTCCAAGATGCAGGTCGCCGGTAGGACGCACCCCGCTCAAAACGATATTTTCTTCTTTGCTCATGTTTTTAAAATAAAGGCGCAAAGATATGGCTTTTCTTTCAATGGAAAAATTTTATATCGCGAAAAGGTTAAAAGGACAAACCTACGAAGGTTTCGTAATTCTACGAAACTTTCGTAGATGGAAAAAAATAAGGTCGGCGGTTTCCGTTGTTCAGTCCTATCTACTAAGGTTAATAAAGTTATGAAAATGAGATGTTTGAAAGTTGAAACCTTGGTAGCAACGAATATCACCTGCAAAATTAGCCTTATTATCTTATGGTACGACATGGCGCAACGCAGCAGTTACTGCTTAATGCAATACCGGCAACCCTGCATTTCCCAATATCCGATTTGCCATCTCCAATTTATTCGGAAACAAGATTTTATTCTTAAATTGCTCCAATTTCTTGTCGATTTTTACTATCGGTATTTTCTTTTCACTCAACTGTTTAATGTCTGCTGTCATGATAATTATCTTTATTTTATCTTTCTTCTAACCAAAAACGCTTCATAATCCTCGCCAGCCACAAATTCTTCCCAATTTTGAGCGGGTGTCAAACCATAGACTAAAAAATCATCGGCTATTTCAACCAGATTGTTCGACAGCCCCATCCTGTATAATCGGGTTCTTACGCTCGTACTCCCCGTCGCAAAAATCCATGCATCAGGGTATTATAGACGCCTTCAACATTGGTTGAGGAATACTCGACCACTTTAAGAATCCGCCCTTGACGCCCGATGCTTGTGAACTCAAAATGGCACAAGGTATCTTCTGCCGTATATGCATATTTTGGATACTTCACTCTATTACTATCTTTTACAATGACAGTACAAAGGTAAGCATTTTTTTTTATCTCTTCTGAAAAATTTTTAGCCCGTATATTTTGCGGCGATTATTTTTAGGGTACAACATAGAATGGCGTACTATATAGAGTTACAACTGACCTTCGGCAAGATAGTTCCCTGATATTCCGAGCGGCATTTGTAATGCCGCTCAACCGCTACACATTCCGCTCAACAGAGGTGCTGTGAAAATATTGTCTGAACCTTGATTTTATTCGACCATGCATGGGGTCGGACCGCGCCGGATGCGTTTTTTCTACCAATTTATCTTTCAAATTTGGACAAAAAAATAGCGTGAAACAACCTTTTTAACAATCAGGTTTCCACACCTATCCATATCTATAAGTCATTTCACGCCGCATACACGGCGTTCACCAACTTATTCTTGTACGGAAAACTCTTGACAATGAGTTAAATGTGGAAAATGATTGTCCAAGAATAGCAGCAAATCGCTATTTATCTATCTTAATATGTGCGTATTACATACGCTTTTGCTTTATATCATGTCCAATTTTTACGTTTTAAATCTTGGCAAATATACAACAAAATTTGTACCAAATTATTTTTTTGAATTTTTTTTTAGCGGGCTTTGAAATTATGGCGATAAAACCGCGTTTAATAACCGGCATTGGCGAAAATACATCTACCTAATACGCTTTATTCCAACAATATATTTTAGTAACAAGTTTGTTACTAACATACTTGTTACATTCAAAAATAAACCTTATCTTTGTCGCCTAAAATGAATAAAAATGGATAAGCCTTTTATTTTTGGCGAAGCAACGTCGGGTAAGCAGTTTACTGACCGCGATGATGATGCAAAACGCTTGTCGGATAATTTCTTGTATGGCGTCAACACCATCATTATTTCGCCCCGTCGTTGGGGTAAAACCTCATTGGTGTTGAAAGTTATAGAGCAGAATAGAGACAAACAGGTGCGGATAGTCCATTTTGATGCTTT
>JAISKR010000072.1 GCA_031260845.1 Bacteroidales bacterium | reverse complement strand
CATATCCTATTTTTAATAAATTCTCTCTTATCGCCTCGTCCAATTCATTTGCCTTTTGCATCTGCTCTTTCAATGTCGCGGTCAATTGCTGCATTTTTTCGTCAAATGCTTGTCCGTCTTCTTCGGTTTCTTTAAAATCAATGTATCTTCCGGGCGTAAGTACATAATTATTTTTGCGGATTTCCTGAATATTTGCAGATTTGCAAAAGCCCGCCGTATCGCTATATGCTGCTCCCTCTCCTTTGGAGAGGGCTGGGGAGAGGCTTCTCCAATGATGGTATGTATCTGCAATTTTTGCAATATCCTTATCTGTCAGTTCTTTTTGCTTGCGGCTTATCATTGTGCCCATGTCGCGGGCATCAATAAACAGAATTTCACCACTACGGTTGCGAAATTTTGCAGTTTCTGTTTTGTTTCGGGATAAAAACCACAAGCAAGCCGGAATCTGCGTGTTGTAAAACAGTTGTGTCGGCAAGGCTACCATACAATCCACCAAATCATTTTCAATCAGTTCTTTTCGAATATCCCCTTCGGTGGACGTTTCGCTGCTCATACTCCCATTGGCTAATACAATACCCGCAGTGCCATAAGGCGCTAATTTGCTGATAAAATGCTGCAACCAAGCGTAATTGGCATTTCCTTGTGGCGGCAATCCATATTTCCATTTGTGGGTTTCTGTCGGATTTATTTTATAATCGCTTACATTGAAAGGCGGATTAGCCAATATGTAATCCACTTTCAATTCAGGGAATTTATCGCTCAACAGGGTGTCGCCCAACTCTATTTTGGCGTCAATGCCGCGAATAGCTAAATTCATTTTTGCCAAGCGGTAGGTGGTGGGGTTACTTTCTTGTCCAAATATGGAAATTTTACCTCTGCGGTGTTCGTGCAACTCAATAAAACGCTCACTTTGCACAAACATACCTCCACTGCCGCAGCAACCGTCATACACACGCTTTTCGAGTTCAGGCGCAAGAACTCCAACCAACAGTTTCACAATGCTTTGAGGTGTGTAGAATTGTCCGCCCTTTTTACCTTCGGCATCGGCAAACTGCCCCAAAAAATACTCAAACACAAAACCGAGAACATCTTTACCCTTTCCGTTTCCACCCTTGCTCAACGTGATAGAGCCAATCAAATCAATCAATTCGCCCACCCTCTGTTTGTCCAATGCAGGACGGGCATAGTCTTTGGGTAAAACACCTTTGAGCGATGGATTGTCTTTTTCAATGGCATCCATGGCATCATCAATATCTTTGCCAATAGTAGGCAATTTAGCTCGACCTTGCAACCATTTCCAACGGGCTTGAGGCGGAACATAAAAAACTCTTTCGGCGGTATATTCGTCTTTGTCTTCGGGGTCGGCACCGGTTTCGTTCTTTTCGGCATCCAATTTTTGAAATAACTATTCAAACGCATCCGAAATATATTTCAGGAATATCAATCCTAATACAACGTGCTTGTATTCTGACGCATCCATATTGTTGCGCAATTTATCGGCAGTCTGCCAAAGTGTTTTTTCGAGTTCTAAATTGTCTGTCATTAATCTACAAATTTCAAAGTGCAAATATACAATAAATATATATATTTTCACAGTCCCCACTCTTTTCGTTTTTTCCTATGTTGTCTCAAATAGTCTGTTTATATGGTATCAAATTCCTTTTTTACCCTGCCCGATATACTTTCCCCGGAAGGCTGCGTATGCTGCCCATTAATTCCATGTTCAGCAGGGACGTGGACAGTTCGCTCATCTGCAATTTCAAGGCAAAGCAGAGGTCGTCAATAGTTGTTGCCCCATGTTCTCTGAGATATTTCAGGATAATTTCTTCCTTGGGGGATAAATCGGGGAAAATTGTTAATTGTATCGGCGCATCCGTTTGGTTGTCTTCTGTGTTCCAATTCATCAGATATTCAATATCTTCAACAGATTGAAGAAGATTGGCACGATTGGTCTTAATCAGTTTGTTGCAACCGGAAGAATAGGCGTCGGTCAGCCGTCCGGGGAAGGCGAACACATCGCGGTTGTAGGAATTGGCAATGTCGGCGGTGATAAGCGCTCCGCCCTTTACGTTCGATTCCACCACTACGGTAAGGTCAGCCAATCCTGCAATCAACCGATTGCGGCGCACAAAATTCTGCTTGTCGATAGGGCTGTCGCTCAAAAATTCGGTCAGCAGCGCACCTCCTTCATTCACGATTTCACGTGCTGTGCCCGCATGAGCGGCTGGATATATCTGCGACAAACCATGCGCCAGCACAGCAATGGTAGGTAATTTGTTGCGCAATGCCGCACGATGGGCGCAAATGT
This sequence comes from Bacteroidales bacterium, assembly GCA_031260845.1. GTDB lineage: Bacteria > Bacteroidota > Bacteroidia > Bacteroidales > UBA4181 > JAIRLS01. The sequence continues at coordinate 16,209 of JAISKR010000072.1, read as the reverse complement.
CAATGCCATAAGCCAATCCGCTTATTACCACCGGATAATGGTTGCGTTGGTACAACTCATCTACCAATTGGTTGCACAAGTCTTTGCCGTAAGACGTTGCCTGTCGTGTGCCGACAATGCTCACAATTTTGGGATGGTCGGCATGAATATCGCCTTTGTAGAAGAAAATCACCGGCGAGTCGGGGCATTGTTTCAGCCGATACGGATAATCGTCATCCAAATAGTAGGAATAACGGATATTGTGCTTGGTGAGAAAGTTGATTTCTTTCTCCGCCTTGTCCAAAATATCTTGCAGCACCACCGATTTTGCCAACACCTCTCCCACTCCGGGAATTTTCATCAACGTTTCTTTCTTTTCGCGAAACACAGCCTCCACCCCGCCACAGTAAGAAATCAGTTTTTTCGCCATAATGTCGCCCACACCCGGTATCAAACCAATGCCGATTTTGTATTTCAGGTTGTCGTCCATTGTCAATTACGAATTACGAGTTTTTAATAGTTACACAACGACCGGTGCGACTGCTTTCGGTTGCCTTCTCTATCACGCGAATCACGTTCAGCGCCTGTTCCGGCTGCACCTCCAATGCTGCACCCTGTCTGAGCGCGTCGTGGATATTGTCGTAGAACGCGGAATAGTTGCCTGCCAGCGTTTCTACTTTGCCCCTGAACGAAAGTCCGTTGATTTCGGTGTTCAGAATGCCCCAAAATTCCTCGCTTTCCTTGCCCCATCCGGGCATTGCAGGGTTTTCGCCTTGTTTCAGGGCTTCTTCCTGCGGGTCAAGTCCATATTTCAGGAACGAACCCAGCGTGCCATGCAGGGTGTAGCGCGGTCCCTGTTCGCGCACCAAGTAACTCGCCCTGAGCGTCACTTTCAACCTTGGGTAAATCAGCCGAATGTGGTAATAATCATCGACTTCGCTGTCGTCACGCAGACTGTCAATGTCTGCCCACACGGCTTCCGGCATCCCAAACAGCGTCAACGCCTGGTCAATCATGTGCGAGCCGAGATTGTATGACAGTCCGATACCCTGCGAAACCGACTCTTTCCATGTGTTCGGCTGTATGTAATTGCGGTATCGCATATAATGCGACTCAAATTCAACCAATCTGCCCAGTACTTTACTGTCAAGCAGTTTTCGTATGGTGAGGAAATCGCCGTCCCAACGGCGGTTTTGATACACGCTCAGCAGCAAATTCTTTTTGTGCGCCAGTTCTATTAATTCTTCCGCCTGCTGCACTTTTTGCGTAAAGGGTTTTTCCACTATCACGTTTTTCCCTGCTTCCAGCGCTTTTCGGGCATATTCATAGTGCGTGAAGTCGGGCGTGTTTACCACAACCAATTCAATCCGGTCATCGGCGAGCAAATCGTCGAATGACCGGACAACTGTTATTTCGGGATAGATGATTTTTGCTTCGTTTTTTGTGCGTTCAACTACGGCATACAGCGAAAATCCGGCATGATGAGCCACTATCGGGGCGTGAAACAACTTCCCCGACATACCAAACGATGCTAAACCAACCGGTATCATGGTTATTTACCGGGGCGCAGTTTGCGCACCTGCTCGCCTGCCTGCCACAACTCGGATTCGCGCAACTCTTTCAACTCTTTTTCTAATTCTTCCCTGTAATTGGCGCCACCGGTTGAATCAAGTACACGTTTGCACTCGCGTCCGTCTCTCACGCGGGCGTAGAGGTCTTCAAACACAGGCTTTACAGCGGCTGCAAAACGCGGACGCCAGTCCAATGCGCCTCTTTGGGCGGTAGCCGAACAGTTGGCATACATCCAATCCATGCCTTTTTCGTCAACCAAACGGATGAGGCTCTGCGTCAGTTCTTCCACCGTTTCGTTAAAAGCCTCGCTTGGCGTGTGTCCATTGCCGCGCAATACGCCGTACTGTGCATCCATAATGCCTGCCAATGCGCCCATTAACACGCCGCGTTCGCCTGTAAGGTCGCTATATACTTCCTGTTCAAAGGTGGTAGGGAACAGATACCCCGACCCGATGGCGATACCGAGCGCCAAGGTGCGGTCTAAGGCGCGTCCTGTGGCATCGCGGAACACTGCATAACTTGAATTGATGCCCGTTCCGGCAAGGAAATTGCGACGAACGCTTGTCCCTGAGCCTTTGGGCGCCACCAGAATGACGTCAATATCGTCAGACGGAATCACACCGGTCTGTTCCTTGTAGGTGATAGAGAAGCCGTGCGAGAAATACAGCGCATTGCCCGGTTTCAGATGGGGTTTCAGCGCGGGCCACACTTCGCGTTGGGCTGCATCGGACAAGAGATATTGCACGATAGTGGCTCTCTCTGCCGCTTCCTCAATAGAGAAAAGAGTGTCGCCCGGCACCCAGCCGTCGGCTATCGCTTTGTCCCACGTTTTGCCGCCTTTGCGCTGTCCGACAATCACTTTGAATCCATTGTCGCGCATATTGAGCGACTGCGCAGGACCCTGAACGCCATAGCCAATGATGGCGGTCGTTTCGCCTTTTAAAATTTCGCGAGCCTTGCTCACCGGAAATTCTTCGCGGGTTACTACATTTTCGACAACACCGCCAAAATTAATTTTTGCCATTTCTTATTAATTATATATGAGATTATTATGTACTTACTTATTCACTTTTAGGTGATAAAAATTATCGGCAAAGTTAATCTTTTGAGTGGAATCAACAAAATAATGTACCTTTGCATTCCTAATTTATACATAAAATATAATGTACGATTTCATTGAAGGACGGTTGGTTGAATTAGACCCCATCGCGGCAACGGTGCAAACCGGCGGTTTCGGGTATCTGATAAATATTTCGCTCAACACCTACTCGGCTTTGCAACCGCTTTTGGGAACCGACAAGCCCTGCAAAGTCTATCTGCATCATGTTGTGCGTGAGGATGCCCAGTTATTTTACGGTTTTTCCGATAAAAAGGAACGTTCCCTGTTTCGGCTGCTGATTACCGTTTCGGGCGTTGGCGCAGGCACGGCGCGGATGATTCTCTCGTCGCTGTCGGCAGCAGAATTGCAGAAAGCCATCGCGGACAGCGACGCCAATGCCCTGAAAAACGTGAAAGGCATAGGTTTGAAGACCGCGCAAAGGATTATCGTTGACCTGAAAGATAAAATCGGTACGGTGGGCACTTCCGACGGCTCGTTTTTGCACGCCTACAACTCTTCCAAAGAGGAAGCGCTATCGGCATTGGTCAATCTCGGTTTCTCGAAAGCCTCTGTGGAAAAGGTTTTGGACAAGATTATAGCCGCCCGTCCTTCACTAACCGTGGAAGAAGTGATAAAAGAAGCGTTGAAAGCAGGCATCTGAGAAATTTATCATTTTTCGGCGTCACCGTATATATCATTTATCTTCAATATATTGTATGATATTGCCTCGTCATATACGTCTGTCTGTTCATGCCGTTTAATGTAGCGCACTACAACGGTGGTGACCGGCAGCACAAGCACTTCATAAGCCGATTTGAGCACGGTTTCGGCAATAATCATGATGAGAATGTCCTTCCATGCAACAATTCCGGCAAAAGCGACGGTAAAGAACAGGCATGAATCGGCGGTTTCACCAAAAAGGGTGGATACGATGGCACGAACGCCAAAACCCTTGCCCTGTGTGCGGATTTTCATACGACTCAGTACGTAAGCGTTGATGAACGAGCCGGAAAGAAAGGCGACCAAACTGGCAAATGCCACACGCGGCGCCTGACTGAAAGCGGCAGCGTAAGCATTTTGCCCGTCCCAGTAAGGGGCAGGCGGAATGACGACCGAAAGTTGCATCAACACAATGGCAAGGAAATTCATAGCAAAGGCTGTCCAAATGACCAAACGCGCTTTGCGATAGCCCCACACCTCGGTGATAGTATCGTTGAGAATGTAAGACACCGGAAAAATAATTAATCCTGCCGTTGCCGAAAAGCCCCAAATGGTGATTACTTTGGTGGCTAATAAATTAGCGAGTATCAGGCATACACTGAACAAGATACCCGACAACATGAACGAAATAGAAACTGTTTTTGTCATTTTATTGTTTTTAACGTGGTTATCAATAACACGAAGCGGCACAAAAGTACATGATTTTTTTTAACTTTACACAAAGTTGTAAAAAAATAACTATCTTTGCGGTGGTTTAACATAAATTTTTATAGTGAAATGGAAACAGTGCTCGTAGAAATAAGCGACAATAAAGCCTATCGGCTCTTGGAAAATCTGGAAGAATTGCAGGTACTCAAAGTGCTGAAAAAAATCATCCAGCCACCGCAAAAACTTTCTGAAAAGTATGCCGGTAAACTACCGTCCGATATTGCAGACGAACTTCAAGATTATGTGACTCAAAGCCGTAACGAATAAATATACAGTACGTTACAACTGTGCTGTACTATACTATGCTGGTCAAAGAATCGAAAAAAATATTCAATGTTCATCAAAAATAAAAAAAGTTTTTACCTTTACGCCCGAATAAATCAAATTAATAACAATGAAAAAAGTTTGGAATTTAGTGATGAAGCAGTTTGGATTTACCGTATTGGCGGCGGTATTGTTGGTATGTGCAACCTCGTGTGGCGACGATGAGGACAAGGCGACTATCGAAATAAAGATTACCGTGGAAAACGGCGCAAGTTATAACGCGGTAGTGGACGAGATAAAGGCGGTCGTATCGAATCATGAAGTCGAAAACATAGTGGCAAGCGGCAAATATGCCAATGGCGAGTTTACGGTAATGCTACCCGAAACCATCCCCTCTGAATATCTTTACACACCGGAATACTCAACACTCGGCATAACGGTAAGTCCGCCAACGGTAAAAATAGGTGAGTTGGTCTTTGGCGGGTTTAAAAACGGTGAACCGGTACCTTATTGGCTTTATTGTTACAAAGAAACGGCTGATTTGACTGTTTACGCCGAATACTTCTATGCTAACAGCGATGCTACCATCAAAGGCACTTATTCTGCTGTCACTTGGAATATATCCTTAAAGAAAGGATGGAACAAAATATACACGTATGTTGAAGATTCAGGAAATAAAGTTACCTATAATAACCAAGACCCGGGCAACTTAAAGTGGAAATTTGAAGGTCAATAACCAATTAATCAACGCAAATGAAAAAAATAATTTTAAGTATCATGGTCGCAACAAGTGTCATGAGTGCAAATGCCCAAACGGCAAGCAATTCAACCGGAATGCAGGAAGTGCATGATTTTGTAAAAAAGTGCGGACATTATTTTATAGCCACCGTGGAAGGCGACCAGCCGAGGGTTCGTGCGTTTGGCACAATCCACATTTTTGAGAATAAACTCTATATCCAAACCGGAAAAGCCAAAAAAGTGGCGCAACAAATAAAGGCAAATCCCAAAATTGAGATTTGTGCCTTCGATGGCGATAAAAGCTGGATTCGCATACAGGCAGTTGCCACGGAAGACAACAGGCGCGAAGCCAAACAGAGCATTCTGGACGCCTATCCCGACCTGAAAAGTATGTATTCGGCGGATGACAACAAGACGCAAGTGTATTATCTTAAAGAGGCGACTGCCTATATTTCATCATTTTCGGGTGAAACCAAGGTGATTAAATTTTAAGGCGCCCGCGTTCCCAATCCCTGAACAGGAATAGCAATTCTTTGGCAGAACAGGGAATATTTTGTCCGGTGATGCTCGTCAGCCATTCTGCTGCGGCTTTATCGGCAGGTTGTTTTTCAAAATAGCCGTTGCAACTGTGGTTCAAGTATTTGATAACCTGCAATCCGCCGAACCATGCCCAAAAATGCTTTTCAAAACTCGCCTGCGAGGCGCTGTTACGCTGAATGTCGGCTATCCGGTTCAGATAATCGTTGCGATTCAGGTAATCAAGCATCGATATGTGCAAATTTTCGCAGAAATTCCGGATTTCATCCGTTGAGGAAGCATACAACTTGGGCATTAACTCAAAAAACGCTTTCAGACACTCGAAAGATGCCGGCGGATAGGTGAAAAGCGCCGGTTGTCCGTCTTGCATCCAGCGACTGATACCGGCTCCGGTGCCGAAAGGTACACGGTCGGATATTCTTGGCGAAGGTATCACCCGCGTAGTATTGATTTCCCCGTAATGCCCCAGAGGGATGATTTTGTGCAAAAAATGAAAATCTTCTCCGGCTTTTCGCTTGTTCATGCCGCCCTGTTTCACATAAGCCGCCGCACGAACCGCAAACGACGAGCCAACCGTGTGGAAAGCGTAAGGAAATCCGCTGTATCGCATGGCTTGGTTCAGGTAACGCAGATGCAATTCGTACAGCACAATGCCTTCATAGATAGCAGGCTGAAAATCGTCCCCGTTCACAGGGTGTTCAAAATAGACGGAAGCGCCGTTTACCGTCGGTTGAGCAAATACACGTTCCAACTCGGTCAGATAGTTGGCGTCGCATACAGAGTCGGCGTCAAAGCCGGCAATCACGCCATCGTCGGCATCGAACAGGTTGAAACGGCAGATAGCCTCGTCCATGCCTGTTTTTCGCGCAAAACCCACGCCGGCATCCTTCACCGGCACGTCGGGCACATTCACAAAATGCCAAGACAAGCGCGGACGGCTGTGTTCCTGCGCCCACAGACGCCCATCGTGCAGGCTTTGCTCATTTTGCCTGCGGACAGCCGATGACGCACCTTCCGGATGGTTCACCACAACAATCACTTCAACGCCGCACTGCGGCGGGGTGCAATCGTAGAGCGATTGCAGAGAACGCAGCAAATCCGGCTCGTTGAAACAGGGAATCACCACAATGATATGCGGTTTTTCGCTCGGCGGCAGAGGTATTTTGGGAACAATACCATGCTTCAAAATATATTCGTGAGCAAAGAACATTTCAATGATTTAGCGGCTTTCAGGGGCAGCACAGCATAGTACAGCATGGATATTTTCCGAAGACACGCCGGGCGGCATTCCTCCGCCACAGGACAGGATGAAGCGCGTGGTATCCTGCAAATCAGCCAGCAAAGCAAGTGTTTCCCTGCGCACAATGTCCGGTGTGCCGGCTGCCAGCACATCACGGGGTGGCAGGTTGCCCAACACCGCCATACGGTTGCCGGTCAGTTCCTTTATCTCATTTATTCCCATTTGCACACCCGGATTGAACAGATTTACGCCCATATCGGGATAATGCCGCACAGAGGCTCTGAAATCGGCGTCGTTGTGAAACAGTTTCACCTTTACGTGAGCGTCATCGTAAATCTCTTTGATATAAGGGAATCCGAAAGTGAGAAAATCCTCTTCGCCCACAAATCCGACAATATCATCGAGCATCATGATACCGTCGATGCTTGGGAAAGTTTGCCTTTGCAGTTCGTGCCAGCGTTTCAGGAAGTCTGTAATGATGCGCAGCAGACGATGCACTCTTTCCGGGTCGGTGAGCATAGCCATCATCAGTTCGGTGGCGCCCATCAGGAAAGAGGCAATATTCAACGGTCCGCGCGATACGGAAAAACGGATGCGGCGCCCTGCCGCTTCAATGTCGGGCTGAGCGTGCAGCAAACGGTTGAGCATGAACGGAAGCAAGCCGTCCGTTGCAGGATTGGGCGTTTCCAAGCCATCAATATCTTCCACATTGTGAATCAATTTTCCGGCAAAAGGAAATTCATTTTTCCAAAATATACATTTAGCGCCAAAAGCCGATGGTTCGGTACACATCCCATATTCGCTCCAAAAGCCGGGGAAAAACAGAATGTCGGGAAAGGCGGTGGTAGCGGCAAGATTGGCTTTCAGCCACAGTTCGTCATTGGAAAAATAGTCCAGCAAACTGATACCATACCAGTTGGGCAGCCAAGGGCTGTCGATAATGAAACCCACCGGAATATCCGGCTGGGAAACCCCGTCAATCACGGAAAGCAAGGTTTGCCATTGTTTATCGGTCATATAATTTATTTTGAAGCAAAGATAAATGATTTTTATGAAATTGACTGTCAAAAACAATCGGATATAATAAAAATGCGAAAAGTCCGTTATAATCATAATTAAATGCTATTTGTTAAAATGAATGTATTAAAAGCAAGCATCTTAGCGTTCTGTTGTGTAATATCGGCAGATATTTTTGCTCAAATCAGCACGGGCGACATCAACAATACCAACGTGCCGAACAGTATCAGGACGGCAGTTCCTTTCATGACCATTGCGCCCGATGCACGCAGTTCGGCAATGGCTGATGTTGGCTTGGCTACATCGCCCGACGTTAATTCGCAACATTGGAACCCTGCGAAATACGCATTCATCGAACAGAAAGGGGGCATATCCTTGTCGTATTCACCTTGGTTGCGTGCCTTGGTAGATGACATGAACCTGCTGTATCTGACCGGTTTTTGGGGTATTGACCGGATGCAGACTGTTTCGGCGTCTTTGCGTTACTTCGATATGGGAAGCATTCCATTTATGGATGGCAACGGACAGGCGTTATTAACCGGCAATCCCAATGAATTTGCTTTTGACGTCGGCTATTCAAGGAAATTTTCCGAAAAAATGAGCGCCGCCATTTCATTTCGCTACATCCGCTCCGATATTTCATCGGGCGTTCCGGCGGTAGCGGGCACAAAAGCGAAAGCAGGCAATTCTTTTGCCGGCGACATTGCCCTGTATTACCGTTCTGACGTTGAATTAGGCAGCAGAAAAGGAACTTGGGCGTTGGGCGCCAACTTCTCCAACCTCGGCACCAAGATGACTTACGCCAACGAGCAGGAAAAAATGTTTCTCCCAATGAACATGGGTATTGGCGGCTCTTTCGGCATTTTATTCGACGATTACAACAAAGTCACCTTAGCGGTTGATCTCAATAAATTGTTGGTTCCTACGCCTCCGCTTAGGGACATTACGGATAACAAAAACATCCTCAAAGGGAAAAACGATAATGTTTCTGTTCCCAAAGGCATTTTTCAGTCGTTTGGCGATGCTCCGGGCGGCTTTTCCGAGGAACTGCATGAGGTCAGCCTTGGCGCAGGGCTTGAATACACTTACCGTAATTTTTTCGCAGTACGCACGGGCTACCACCACGAAAACAGGCTGAAAGGCAACCGCAGATACTTCACCATGGGCGTCGGCGTTATGCTGAATGTGTTTGAAGTGGATTTTTCGTACCTGATAACGCCTTACAGCAACAGAGATCCGTTGGCAAACACATTGAGATTCTCTCTGATATTTAATTTGGGGGCATCCGGCTCGACAAGTTCCGCAAGCGGATCATAATGAATTGAGGAACATGAAAGATTTAACGGTTCAGCAGCAGAAAAAAGAAATCAAATGCCTGATTGGCTGCTTTTTAATATCTGTTTGCGTCAACATTTTCAGCATCTTATACTATCACACCGAGTGGAAAGAATTATACACCCAGTATAAGCCCGTTCTCATCCTCACGGTCGTTTTTTACTGTGCTTGGGCAGTCATTCGCATCATTTACAATCTGATTTTCCCGAAAAGGAAGGCAAAATTTACTGAAAAAAACTAAAATGCACGTTTCCGTAATTGCGCCGGAACACTAACCGTTTGTGCTGAGAAAAATCAGTATGCTTTGAATGTTCCACAATCAGCATTCCTTCCGGTTTTAACAGGTTTCTGTTCAACACTTCATCGGGAATAGCGGCAATTTTAGCCATTTCATAAGGCGGATCCGCAAAAATAATATGATATGTGGCTTTGCAAATGGAAAGGAAGTGAAAAGCCTCATCGCGCACTGTTTTCAGATTGCGCATATTGAGTTTGCCTGCCGTAGTACGGATAAACGCGGCATGATGCGAATCCATCTCCACCGCATGAACGCTGCCTGCGCCACGGGACACAAATTCATAACCGATGCTGCCCGTTCCTGCAAATAAATCAAGCACTTCCAATCCCTCAAAATCGTATCTGCCGGAAAGAATATTGAACAAACCCTCCTTGGCAAAATCGGTGGTGGGACGCAGCAACAGTTTTGCATTCCCTGCTATTTGCTTTCCCCTGTATTGTCCGCCTATGATACGCATTCGTGAAGATTAAACAAGTGTATAAACTGTTTCCGCAATGTTTCGTTAATGTAATAACTGTAAATTCGCGCATTACTTGGCTCTATCTCTGTAATCCGCGAGCAGAAGGGCTTGATGAGTTCAATGCAATCCGAAACGTCGGCGGATGCACCGGCGTAAACAAGTTCAGTGGCATTGATGCTTAAACCAAAGGCATTCAGCGCTCCGGCAAGGAAATAAACCGCATCCGCAGGCGCCAGCAAATGATAACTATTGTAGAAAATAAACCGACCATCCCGCAGAATCACGATGTCCATATTATCATTATATATAAAGAAGGACAGAGATTTATTTTTTTCAATGCTCCATTCTATCAACGGTTGAGAGTGGTGAAAGCATTGAATGCCGGGCTGATATTTTTGCAATAAAGAATGCAACGGCGCAGGTACGGAAAAAATGCTGTACGCCTGTGCAGAAGGCAGGTAACGAAACAGCGTCAATTCATCCTCACGCTTGCCATGATTGAAGTTCAGGATATTTTCCGCCTCTTTTTCGGCAAATAATGGTGCAGGCACCAAGGTTGACCGCTCCGACACCTGCAAAAAACGACTGCTTTTGTAGGTAAGGCGCAACAATTCATCCTCGTCGAAAATTTTGCTGCAAAATGCCATGAAATCACTGCCTGTTTCACAAGGATAATGACGCAACACAATGTACTTACCCGTAAGCGTATCAAGGACACAAAAGGAAATACCCTTTGATGCTATCTGTAAGCACAAAGAGTAGTTCACAGATTGCGAAACATCAAAGGTTTCGTCAATCAGATCGATGGTGTGGACTTTAAAATTATTCCCAGTTGCCGGCATTATTTGTGGTTTCATATAAAGAGCCAACTCTTAATCCGGCATATTTAGCCGTTTTCTCTCTCATCATATTGAAATTCAAAAGCATTTGAGGGTCTAAACCATGTAACAGTACATCGTTAGCCACTTTTGCCTCAAAAACATTTACTTTCACTGTACGATCCTTTACACCGGCGTCAATATCATTGACGCCCAATTCAAACTGAGCGGTATTGCCGGTAAACGGCACAAACCGGATAGAATCCACCGGATAACCTTTGCGGAACAGGGAATCCAACACCTTTACCAAGGTCGTATCCCTTTGAATTTTACCGGATTTGACGTCGGTAGAGTCGTCTTCATCACCGGTTAACTTTACCACTTTGAAATACCCTTCTTTCAGGAAAGTTATCAACGTATCAAAACTACCCGTATATCGCTTGTTTTCGGCTTTATAGGCTACCTGAGCGGTACGAATGTCTTTTAAACGCCGGATGGTGACCTCATAACGCTTTTTCTGTTCTGCATTGAATCGAATAGGCTTTTGTACACTCTCGTAAACTAAATACGACACCACCGCAATGGCAATAATTAATACCGCATGAATAACTCTTTTCACTTTTCCTGAAAACTAAAATTCTTTCGCATTTATTTTTAGCAAAAGTATGAAAAATTTGAAAATAAATACTACCTTAGTGCGTTTATTTTTTAAAATTTTTATGCTGAAAGATCATATTCTAAGTATTTTCCTGCAACAGATGAAGGTTAATCCAACTGAAAACCAAAGCGTTGCTATTGATTCTCTGGTCGATTTAATCATAACGCCGGATGACCAACAACTCATGCTTCTGAAAGGATATGCCGGAACAGGAAAAACGACTGTCATTTCGGCATTCATCAATACATTAGCACAGTTCAAGATGCGGGCGGTGCTGATGGCGCCCACAGGACGGGCTGCAAAGGTGCTGAGCGCCTATTCGGGCAAAGAGGCTTTCACGATTCACAAAAAAATTTACCGACAGAAATCGGATAACGATGCTTGGGGCGCTTTTTCACTCAATTTCAATCCGCTCAGCGATACTTTTTTTATCGTTGACGAAGCCTCTATGATTTCCCTGTCCGGCGCCGACCACAATTATTTTGGCAGCGGCAATCTGCTTGACGACCTGATAAAATTCGTATATAACGGAAAAAATTGCAAACTGATATTCATAGGCGACACCGCTCAGCTTCCGCCTGTCGGGCAGGAACAGAGTCCCGCTTTGGACAGCAAACAGTTACAGTCCTACGGCTTGCAGGTATCCGAGTACGAACTGACGGAAGTGATGCGCCAAGCACAGGATTCAGGCATACTCTACAACGCAACGCTTCTCAGACAGCAATTGGCGGAAGGTGGGCATGGTTCCGTTGACCATCCTGCCCTGCAAATAAGCGAATTCACTGATACCGAACGCATCGCAGGGGACGAACTGATAGAGGCTATTTCCGATGCATACTACCGTTACGGGATGGCGGAAACCATGGTGATTTGCCGTTCCAACAAGCAGGCAAACCACTACAATCAAGGGATTCGCAATCGCATTCTGTACCGCGAGGAAGAACTGACTTCCGGCGATTTGCTGATGGTGGTGCGCAACAATTATTTCTGGATACAGGACGCCGACGACATTAGTTTCATAGCCAACGGCGATATTGCCAAAGTGCAGCGAATACGAAAATATATCGACCGCTACGGTTTTCGCTTTGCCGAGGTGGATTTGTCGCTGCCCGATTATCGCGACAGGGAATTTACGGCTATCATCCTGCTGGACGTGCTGGCGAGCGAAAGCGCCTCTCTCAGCGAGGAACAGAACAGAAAACTGTTTAACGCCGTGGCGGAAGATTACGCCCATATCCCATCCAAAAAGGAAAAATTCAAAAAGATGAAGGAAGACCCGTTTTTCAACGCGCTTCAAGTGAAATTCGCTTATGCCGTCACCTGCCACAAGGCGCAGGGCGGGCAATGGCAATGCGTTTTTCTCGACCAGGGGTGGTTCAAAGAAGAGATGCTCGGCGTGGAATATTTGCGGTGGTTATACACTGCCGTTACCCGAAGCAGCGAAAAACTGTACTTGGTGAATTTCCCCGATAATTTTTTTGCTGTTGAGTTGGAGAGGGACAGATAAAGCGATAATTTTTTGGGTAAATATTGTCAGTTTGGAATAAAAATATTACCTTTGTTTCAATATTTTTTTACCAAAAGCGATGTCGAAGTCCAACTATTTTATGGTCTGTTTGTTTGCAACTTTTGTTTGCAGTTCGTGCCAACAGCGGCTTACGGATTATGTCAATCCTTTTTTGGGTACAGCCACACTGTGGGAAGTCGAGGATTTGGGATTCACACCCACCCACCGAACGTGGGGCGCGGAAGTTTTCCCCGGCGCATCGCTGCCCAACGCTATGGTGCAACTCAGTCCTGTTACGCTTTTCCACAGCGGTTCAGGTTATCAGTACGAAGACAGCGTTATTTGGGGCTTCACGCACACCAACAAAGGGCATTGGAACCTGTGTTACGTGCCGTTGCTGCCTGCTACGGGGACGATAGCGGCAAATGACTATGCGTCGCGGTTCAGCCACAGCAACGAATCGGCGCATCCGGGCTATTATCAGGTATTTCTTGAACGCTACGGCGTCAATGCGGAACTTACGTCCACCTTGCGGTGCGCGTATCACCGCTATACCTTCCCCAACGGGCGTGACGTCAGACTGCTTGCCGACCTCAACCTTTCCAACGAGGCTGTGAGCGGCTATGCCATTGCGCAGGAAGGCGAATCTTCGTTTTCGGGCTTTCAGCAGGCGGGCGAGAAAATATATTTCTACGCCGAGGCAAACCGGAAGATAAAAAACATCGAAAAAACGCCTAAAAAAAACGCAAAAGAATTGTCGGTTGTGAATTTTGTCGATGACGAGGGTTCCAAAAGTTTGGAACTAAAAATCGGATTTTCTTTTGTCAGCATCGGGAATGCCAAGGAAAATCTGGCAAAAGAGATGGCGGGCAAAAGTTTTGCAGATATACGCAAGGAAGCCGGTGACACGTGGGAAAGCCTGCTGTCGAAAATCACGGTGTCCGGCGGCACGGAAGCGCAAAAACGAACTTTTTACAGTTGTCTTTATCGGTCGTTCCTGTGGCCCGCCTTGCGCAGCGACGTCAATGGCGAGTTTACCAATGCGCGAAAACAGGTGTCCAACACCGGATTTCGCTACTACACCGACCCCTCGTTTTGGGACGATTACCGAAATAAACTCATCCTGTTGGGCTTATTGTCGCCCGACGTAGCCGTTGACGTCATCAGTTCCGTTACCGACCGCGGCAAAAAGATGGGTTATATGCCCAATTTCTTTCATGGCGACCACGCATCGGTATTTATCACAGGCTCGTATCTGCGCGGTTTGCGCGGCTGGGACGCCGACAGCGCTTATCTGCTCATGCTTCACAATGCCAAGGTGGAAAGCCCCAGCCGTCCGCATCTGGCAAAATATATCGAAAAAGGGTACGTGCCCGAATGGGACTTGGAAGCGCCTCGTTTGGAAACCGTTGCCACCGCAGGCGTCACCAAAACGCTTGAATTTGCTTACGATGATTATGCCGTTGCCTTGATGGCGCGGGAATTGGGCGATAAAGCCAACTACGACACGCTGATGAGCCGCAGCCTCAACTACAAAAACGTGTTCGACCCTGCCACCAAATTCATGCGGGGACGGCTCGAAAACGGCGAATGGATAACGCCTTTCGACCCACAAACCATCTATTACGAATATATGTACCGCGAGGCAAACGCTTGGCAGTCGTCCTTCTTTGCCCCGCACGACGTGGACGGACTCATCGCTTTGTTTCCCGACAAGGCGTATTTTGAGAAAAAACTCGATTCGCTTTTCACCATCCCTTGGCGCGATTGCGAAGCCGACAATATGTCGGTGTTCATCGGGCAGTATTGCCACGGCAACCAGCCCGACCACGGTTTTCCGCATCTGTACTATTTTGTGAACAAACAGGAAAGAGCGCAGGAATTGCTGAACCACATCATGGCGAATTTTTACAATATGGGAAAAGACGGTTTGGCGTATGCCGGCATGGACGACGCGGGCGAAATGTCGGCGTGGTACGTGTTTCATGCCATCGGTTTATACACCTTATCGCCGGCTGACCCCGAATATATTGTTACCGTTCCGCTTTTTGACAAAGCGGTGCTGTGGACGGGCAACGATACATATTTTACGATAAGTCGGAAAAATTCGGGCAACAAAATCATCGGCATCAATGCCAACGGCAAAAAGTTGGACGGATATTTTCTTGCGCATGATGAATTGACCAAAGGGCAGCAAACATTAGTGATAGAAACGGAATAAACCTGTGCAAAGATGAGCCATACGAATCATTTTCAACCCGATTTCAGCAATATCCTCAAAGTGTTGTACAATCAGCGTCCCGACTATCTGCCTCTGTACGAGCATCATATTGATGCGCCGTTCATTTCAAAATGTATCGGCGAAAAATTGGAAATCACATCTAACCAGCCGTCCGAATTGGAAGATTATTTCAGGAAAACCATCACTTTTTGGAAGGAACACGGCTATGACGCATTCGATTACGAAGCGGCTATCTGCGACATCATTCCCGGACACGGCGCCATCATGGGCGGTATGTTGGGACCCGTCCAGACGCGCGACGATTTTGAAAAATATCCCTTTGACGACATTCCCCGCATTTTTTGGGAAACCTACACACCACGTTTGGAAGCCATTCGCAAAGTGCTTCCCGCCGGAATGAAGGCTTACGGCGGATGCGGATATGGCATCTTTGAATCGGCGCAGGATTTGGTGGGCTACGAACCCCTTTGCGTGATGCAATACCTTGACCCCGATTTGTTCACCGACCTGTTCAACAAAATAGGCGATTTATTTGTTGTCCTGTGGGAAAAGATGGTGCGCGATTATGGCGACGTCTTCGTATTTCACCGCATGGGCGACGATTTGGGGCACAAAACCGCCACCATGCTCGAACCCGACACCATCCGGCGGTTTATCCTTCCGCAGCACAAACGGGTGATTGACGTGGTGCACCGAGCCGGAAAGAAGTTCCTGCTGCATTGTTGCGGCAACATTTTCGACATCATGCCCGATATTCTTGCCAACGGCATCGACGCCAAACATTCCAACGAAGACCAGATAAGCCCTTTCGACACGTGGATAGAGAAATATGCCGACAGAATAGGGCTTTTCGGCGGTTTCGACATGAATTTTCTTATCCTCAATTCTTACGATGAAGTCTATAAAAAAATATTGGAAGAAGGCGTTCGGTTTCGTGCCAAAGCCAATGGTTATGGTTTAGGTTCTGGCAATTCCATCCCCGACTATATGAGTATTGAGGGATTTAATGCCATGGTT
>JAISKR010000048.1 GCA_031260845.1 Bacteroidales bacterium | reverse complement strand
GCCCTTCTGCTGAAACGCGAAGACAAACGGAAAGGCTACGGTTTGGAAAAACCGAATATGACGAAGAATTGACAATTGACAATTTTTCTCACGGTTTCCGTAATTGATAATTGAGAAATTTTCAACATCTGCAACAATCTTGCATATCTTTTTCGTATCTTTGCCGAAATATTAAAACTTAAAAATATGGCAAAAGATTTATTGAGCAGATACATTTGGTTGGTGGACACCATTCATCGCACGGGCGGCTTGAGTTTCGACGAGTTGAATGCACAGTGGCGGCGCAGTCGGCTGTATGCGGGCAAGGACATCCCGTTCAGGACATTTTACCATCAGCGCAGCGAGATTGAGGAACTGTTTGGCGTCCGCATTGTGTGCAGCAAGGGTACAGGCTATAAGTACCGCATTGAAGACGATGCAGCGATGCGACAGAAAGATTTTTCCGGTTGGCTGCTGAACACCTTTACCGTCAGCAATGTGTTGAGCGAGAGCGCCCGGATACGCGACCGCATTGTGCTTGACGAAGCGCCGTCGGCACAGCAATTCCTCACGGAAGCGCTCAGCGCCATGCAGCACAATTTCGCCGTGAAGATGACGTACAGCCCCTTCACTTCCGACCACGTATTGGAATTGACGGTTTATCCGTATTTTGTCAAGATGCACGAGCGGCGCTGGTATCTCTACGGCAGAACGGACAAGGAAGCGACCGTGAAAGTCTATGGTTTCGACCGTATTACCAACCTCGAAGTCACGCGCAAGCATTTTCGCCTGCCTGCCGATTTTTCGGCTGACACCCATCTGTACCATTCCGTCGGCGTGATAAAAGACGATACCAAGCCCTGTCGAATCCTCATCCGTGCCAACGGGCACCATCCGCGCTATTTGAAAGCGTTGCCGCTGCATCATTCGCAGGAAGAAGTGGAAAAGCATCGCGGTTATTCGGTGTTCAGTTACTACCTCAGCCCCACGAGCGATTTTTACGAAAAACTGCTGGCACAGGGCGAATATGTGGAAGTGCTTTCGCCGCCGGAAGTCTGCGGGAAAATGAAGGCGATTGTTCATAATTTGAATAAACGGTACGCAAAAAAATAATTAAACATAAAATGACAACAAAATCAAAAACCCTGATTGGCGCCGTTGCGGGCGACGTCATCGGCTCGGTGTATGAGTGGCGTGGCAACAACATTAAAACCACCCGTTTCCCGCTGTTTTCGCCGGAATGTTGTTTTACCGACGACACCGTGCTGACCGTTGCCGTGGCGGATTGTATCCTCAACGGCAAAGATTTCGCGCAAACAATATGGGACTACGGTCGCAGATACCGAAACGCCGGCTATGGAAAGCGTTTCCGCGAATGGTTGCACAGCGACCAGCCCTGTCCGTACAACAGTTTCGGCAACGGCTCTGCCATGCGGGTAAGCGCTGTCGGCTTTGCTGCCGGCAGTTTGAACGAGGCATTGACGGTGGCGAAGCAGTCCGCCGAGGTGACGCACAACCATCCCGAAGGCGTCAAAGGGGCGCAGGCAACCGCCGCCGCTATTTTCCTCGCACGAACAGGCAGCAGCAAGCAGGAAATCCGCGACTACCTCAGCCGCACTTTCGCCTACGACCTGAGTTTCACGCTCGACGAGATACGCCCCACGTACCGTTTCGATTCCTCGTGCCAAGGCTCTGTTCCGCAGGCAATTGTCGCCTTTCTGGAAAGCGCGGACTACGAAAACGCCATCCGCCTTGCCGTTTCCATAGGCGGCGACAGCGACACCATCGCCTGCATCACAGGCGGTATGGCGACTGCTTTCTACAAGGATATTCCGCAAACGATTATCGAAACGGTCAGCAGCAAACTGCCGAGAGAGTTTGTGGAGGTGCTGGACGGGTTTGAGGAAAAATATTTCATAGGTATGCAATAATCTTGCATATCTTTAAGGCATACAGCGACACCATCGCCCGCATCACAGGCGGCATGACGACTGCCTTCTACAAGAATATTCCGCAAACGATTATCGAAACGGTCAGCAGCAAACTGCCGGATGGGTTTGAGTCGTAGCAGATGATGAAATGGCATATTGTTCTACAATGCCTTAAACCAATCGTTTGTTTCAGCAATTTGGATACACTCAGTTAATGTACCCTTATCTATTGTTATCCATTCGCCGGTATGCCTCTGCCAATCTAATGAACAGTGAGAATATACCGCAGATTTATCATAAATGGTTATCCGTGCCAAGGGAAATTCAAAATATTTACCATCAATCAATGGTTTCGTAAAAACATCTCCTTCCTGACGAAATGGTTCATACAGATTGAATAGATATACACGCCCCGCCTTGACCAGCGTTCTTGAAACAGCCGCTTTAAGTTTCGTCGTTTTTTCAATTTCAGCCTCAACAATTTTCTTTATCTCGGCTTTATCCCGTTCTGTTAATTTTGCAGGTGTCCAAACCCATACCATGCCTGTTTTACTCATGTTTGTCTGTTTTGATTATAAAAAATTCCGCCTCGCGTATTGCTGAACGTAACCATCTCTGTGCCGATTTTGAATTGGACAGTGGTGGTCTCGCCGATGTGTTTGTTTGTTCTAATTCATCTGATGTCATATATTATATTTCTATTTATTTTTTTATTGGAGTATAGACATAATCGCCCTTTTGCCCCTCAAGTGGCGGGTCTAATGAAGATATATCTTCTTTTGGCTCGTATGGCTTTAATGGTTTATTATGTTCGTTTACAAACATAACACTGTCGGGGATTCCGTCAGGAAAAGCGCGACATCCACTTAGTAATCCATCGTTGTTGTTTTCACAAAAATGGATGCAATTAAAGCAAATCAAGTTTAAAACTTCCATGTCGTTATTAATTTATAAGTGTCCATTTATTTTGTAACATTTGACTCTATAAGCCAGATCGGAACAATGTAAAAATAAACCGGTTAAATTACATGGAATCACTTCCGTCCCTGTTTTATCAATCACACCAGAGGTCCTGTCACTATAGAATTTTTCATATTTGTGTACAGTACAAAATCCATCGTGAAAACTCGTACTTTCAGTATATTTACTTAATGGAATTACTTTTGTTCCATTTTTGTCGATAAACCACCACTCTTTATTTAAAACAACTTTTGCCAGTCCATCGGAAAATGCAAATGCTTTTTCAAATATTGGCGGTATTATCAACTCACCCTTTAAATTAATGAAGCCCCATTTGTTTGATGCCCAATTTCCAACACGAACAGCCGCCATACCCTCATGAAAATCTCTGACATTTGCATAAGTAAGAGGTGTTAATAGT
>JAISKR010000025.1 GCA_031260845.1 Bacteroidales bacterium | reverse complement strand
ACCGGCACGTCTTCGCCAATAAAATACGCCACATCGGCGGCATTCAAGCCTTGTTGCAGCATCAAACCGCAACGTTTGTGGTAAGTAACAAACTGGTCGATTTGGCTGAACCATGTGTTTTTGCGGTTAAATTCGACGCCAAACCATGCGTCAATGCCCGGATTGAGCGTGTCGTAAGGCTGCTGGATATAGACGTGCAGCACGGGACTGTTCATGCCGCAAGCCATTGCCAAGTCGCCGTAGGGTTTTAGGGTACGCGGATGGTTGGAAAAGCCGCCGCCGCCGGTATATGCTTCCATATACACTTGCGTTTTGTTGTAGATATGGGCACAGGAAGCCGCGGCGCGTACACAGCGCATATCATCGCTGCCTGTCCAAAATTCGCCGCCCACTTTATCGGTATTTTTGCCGTAAAGCAAAAACTCACCGGGGAATCCCCAATCGCCATAATTTTCTATCCAAGTGCTCAATCCATGCGGGTGAAGCACGTCTTTAAACCCCGGCATAAAGGTGTTTCCAATGATTTCGGCGCTCAAACGGCGGGCGTCCCACAAATAACGTTCGGAAATGTCCGGCGTGCCCACTATATGCCCTGCATAAACAGGCACAAAGGGCGTGGCGTCATAACCGTAGCGCGTTTGCATTTTTTCCAGGAAGCCGTCGGTGAAGCCGGTGCCGCCTTTTTCCCAACTGTCGGCAACAACCATCTTAAACGTGGTGCGGTCTTCCGGCGGAATGCGTTTGATTACCTCGCCGATAAAATGGTCAAAATGATATTGCAGATGCTCGGTGGTCAGTTTATCCAACTCATAACCTTGGTCTTCCGGTTTGGAAGGACCGTTATACACCGAATTGGGCACCATACCGGTGCGCAATACAATCCATTCGCCTTCGGGCACGTCCCAAGTGAGCGTTCCGTCTGCCGCCATTTTATCCGTGAGGTCAATAATCTGGTCTTGACGGGGCAAATTTTCGGCAGTCGTATTTTCCGGCTGTGTTGCCCATTTATATTCTGTCCACAAGGGATTGGCATTCTGATAAAGACGCTTCATTGATTTTTCGGGATAGCGGTCTAAGGTGGGGGTGGGCGAAAGGGTGATTTGTCCAATGGCAGCATCACGGCTGAGGTTGCGAATGACCAAACGATACTCGTCGGAAACCGTCTTCGCAAAAGCGGAAACAAAGGGTGAAAAAGGACTGTACCCTAACGAGGGAATAGGAAAGGTGCAACTGAGGCGGAATGAATCTATCTGCACAAATTGACCGTCAATTTTCGCCTGCAACAGGGCGTCGGCGCTCAGGAAACTGGCAGGATATACGGATATGCTGCGTGCTTCCTGCGGCTGTGCCAATTTCAGGCTTATCACAGTCTCTTTCTTTTCAGGAATGATATAACGCGCCGAAATTGGAGATTTTGAATTGGTTTTTACAGCATAAACAAAAGTAGAGGCAAGCGATACGCTCTGATATGGCGAAACGGTCACTTTTGCGCCGGGGAGCGTAAAGAGGTCTTTCTGATAATCTTTGCCGACGGGGAAAGCCACTACTTTTACATCCCAAAAATGAGGCGACGGTTTCCCTTCGTTATCAATAAAATCGCTTCCCCAGTCTTTAATCATGGAAGCGGAAGCAGGAACAGGCAAAGCAACCGTCACCCGCCCCGCCCCGGTCACTTTGGTTTCGGAAGAAGCGACGTAGCGCATCGCCTGATGAGGTTGAATCCACGTGCCGCCCGAATGGCTCCAGCCGGGACTATTGAACATCCCGATTTCGATACCCAAATCGCCGGCAGTTTTCAGCATCGTGTGGATGACGTCCCACCATTCGTCGCTAAAAATTTTTGCAGGTCCATAAGGCGCGTCTTGTCCGATATTGCCGACAAAGGCGCTGTTAATACCGGCTCGTTTCATTGCCAGCAGGTCGTTGGTCACCCCTTCCTTTGAGATATGGTCTGAAATCCAGTACCAATACACGCCGGTTTGAATCGTTTCGGGAGGCGTAACAAATTGACTCTCTAACGAGTCTTTCTGCTGACAGGCAGCAACCAACAGCACGACCACCGCCGTACCCAACAATTGACTGAAAAAAGATAAAAAGTATTTCATATTAATGACTCTTATTGATTTATATACAAACAAGGATTGAAAAAATGACTGCAAATATACGGAATTTAATTGAAGGAGCAAGGGGTAATAACTCAAAAAAATATTATTTTTGCAGTTGCGTTTGGACTCCGATAGTCTTCGCCTGTTTCAAACATCTGCAACTTTATTGCATACCTTTGTCCCTTCATTTGATAATCACATCCTAATTCGTTTCCAAGATATTGGAAAGAGCGGATATCATAATATTGTTATAATCAGGATGAAGATAATGAAATATTTTAGTTGTGCTCTTGCTTACTTTCAAATCTGATTGAAAAACAGTAAATTTGGATGAATTTTCGGTGTTTTGCGAAACACGGATAGCATCAAATGAAAACACTTTTACCTCTTTGTCGCTGATTCCCGATTTTTTTGCTTCCTGTGGAGAACAAGCGATATAACCGCCATCCTGTCGGGCATAGATTTTTCGTCCGGCTGCATGAATAAAAGGTCCCGTACACCACATGTTTCTCGGCTTAGTGGAAATCTCGTCGGGTGTGCGATCCAAGTATTGA
>JAISKR010000287.1 GCA_031260845.1 Bacteroidales bacterium | reverse complement strand
GTATTGCCTGCAAGCCCGCCCAAAAATTGAGTCAGCGCTTTTTCGTTCAGCGAAAAATAGGCAAAGACGGTGGCAGTGTTGGCAACGGTGGTCAGCACGTTCTGATTGTTCACCAAACTGCCTTTCCGGTAAGTCACGGCGCCGACATAACCGTCCACAGGGCTTTTTACAGACGCCCAAGACTGGGTAGCCTCGGCATTGGTCAGTTGTGCCTTTGCCTGCGCGTGCGAGGCTTTGGCTGCACTTTCAGCGTTTTGGTAACTTTGCAACTGCACGTTACTGATGATTCCCTGCTCGGCAAGCGGTTTCATGCGTTCCACGTTCAGTGTGGCAGTGGCTAATTGCGCATCCGCAGCAATGACTGCCGCAAGAGCAGTCGTAACGGCTTGTTCGGCTTGCGGTGAATTGATTTTGAACAGGATTTGACCTTGTTTCACCGCCGAACCCTCGTCAATATAGATTTGTTCGATAAACCCGTCAATACGCGGACGGATTTCAATGTCTTCCCGCCCTTTGATGGTAACCGGATAAACGGTGGTGAGTTCTGTCGCACCGACGGTGACAAGCATTGCAGGATATTTTGCCGACTGTGCGTTGTTTGTACTATTTTGTTGCCTTCCACAGGAAACAAGCAGAAGCAGAGCCGCTCCCGCTACATACATACCTTTCATATTAATTCCTAAATTTTTGACAAAGGTACAGGAAAAAGTCAAAAATGACAGCCGGAGCGGTGAAAATTAGGAATTATTAACAAATGCACAATTGAGAATGGATAGTCGAGAATTGACAGTTGACAAGGAAAACAACCTACGAAATGTTCGTAGATCTACGAAACTTTCGTAGGTAAGCAATTATTCGCCGCATGGTACAAGGCAGCACTATTTATAACAACGTATAACTCTATTCCCGATTGAAGTACCCGCTGAAAGGCAGATTTGGCAGCAATGCCCGTGTGTCGTCGTAAAACTGCATCAGCATTTTCTTGTTTTCGTCGCTGATGGTGTAGTTTTCAGGGCGTTGTAAGTAGTCGTTGACCGGAATGAGGCGGAACACCGACACTTTGTCATCGCGGAAACGGTGTACCCAAAACGGTTCGTAGCCGCACGAGGCTATACGGACTGTGGAATCGGTCTTTACAAGCGTTACGTCCAATGCAATGCCGCCGTAGCGGTAGCGGTCGCGCTGGTTCGACACGAAATTGCCCATCGAATAAATAACAGGCACCGAATCTTTGCCTGTCACCGGAATTTTCGCGAAAGGTTGCACCACGTGAGGGTGAGCGCCTGCAATCAGGTCGCATCCGTTTCGAGCCAGAAAACGCGCTATTCTGCGCTGTGTCGCATTTTCCACGTTTTGGTATTCCTCGCCCCAATGGATGCAGGCTATGATAAAGTCCGGCTGCAAGGCACGCGCCGTCATCAGGTCGGCAGCCATGCGCAACGTATCTATGCGGTTGATAATGTTGGGGCGTTCCACCGCGATGCCGTTAGTGCCGTAAGTATAGTTCAGCAGGGCTATTCGGAAGTTATTGCTTGTCAATATCAAAGGATAATCGTTCTTCCATGCAACAGAATCTTTGAATGTGCCGGTGTGCGGTATTTTGAGGCTGTCCAATACGTCAATGGTGCGTTCCAATCCTTGCTTGCCGCGGTCTAATGCGTGGTTATTCGCAGTCACAAAGGCGTCGAAACCGGCGTCCTGCAAAGCGGTTGCAAACGACAAATGGGTGGAAAATCTGGGAAATCCGGTATAGGGCGTTCCCGCCAAGGTCACTTCCAGATTGGCTAACGTGAGGTCTGCCGACGAAAGGTACTCTTTTGCGTGCCTGAAAACGGGATGGTAGTTGTACGACGTATCGCCGCCGTCGTGCCACGCGCCGGTAATCTGCATTCCGTGTCCCATCAGGTCGCCGGCAATGATTAAGCGGATGCTGTCCGTTGTGGCGACAGTGTCCGCAGGATATTCCTGTGCCGGCGGTTCTTGCACATTCACCGGAAGTTGCGCGGCATTAAAGACGACAAATGTCATCGACACCGCCAATATCAACGATAAAACAAACAAGACCTTCCTGCTCATGGCTTTATGGTTGAGATGCAGCAAGTTCGGTCAAACATTTTCCCAGACTTTCCCGCCAATGGGGAATCGTGACGCCGTAAGCCTTCTTCACAGCCGCCTTGTTGAGTACGCTGTACGACGGACGGACAGCAGGCGTCGGATAGTCCTTGCTTTCTATCGGGTGCACGACACACGCCAAGCCTGCCATTTGCATGATTTCGCGGGCAAAATCGTACCAACTGCACACGCCTTCGTCGGAAAAATGGAAGATGCCGCGCACCAACTCGCCTTTCGCATCTTTTTCAACAATCTGCATGATGCACTGCGCAAGGTCGGCGGCATAAGTGGGTGCGCCGGTCTGGTCGAACACCACGTTCAACTTGTCCCGTTCCCTGCCCAGACGCAGCATCGTTTTCACAAAATTGTTCCCGAAAGCGGAATATAGCCATGCTGTGCGCAGAATCACTGCTTTTTCAGCGCTCAACGCCGCTTTTTCGCCTGCCAGTTTAGTGCGTCCGTAAGCCGACAACGGCGCGGTAGGATGATTTTCGCTGTAAGGTGTGCAGACTTGTCCGTCATACACATAATCGGTGGACACATGAACGAGCGTCGCCTGATGCTTGCTGCACGACTGCGCCAGATATTGCACAGCCGTGGAATTGATAAGCAGCGCGGTGGCTTCATCGCTTTCGGCTTTATCCACAGCCGTATATGCTGCACAATTGACAACGGCGTCTATCCGGTTGTCCGCAAAAAACGCCTCTATCGCGTTGGGGTTGGTAATATCCAACTCAGCCACATCGGTAAAGAAAAACCGGTGGTGAGCATACGCGGGCGCCAATTTGCGCAACTCATTGCCCAATTGCCCGTTGGCGCCTGTAATTAAAAGATGGCTCATAAAAATTCAAAATTAGTTTCCAACTCGTTCAAGGCAGGTAAAATTTTGTCCTTGTCGGATATAATTGCCTGTGCGGTATTCACTTTCCAATCAATGCCCAATTGGGGGTCGTCGTACCGCAATCCGCCTTCTGCCTGCGGATGGTAAAAATTATCGCATTTGTACTGAATGACAACTTGCTCGCTCAACACCGAAAAACCGTGAGCAAATCCCTGTGGAATATACAGTTGCTTCTTGTTTTCGGCAGACAATTCAATGCCAAACCATTTGCCGAAGGCAGGCGAACCCTTGCGCAAATCTACCGCCACATCGTAGATGACGCCTTCCACGGCACGTATCAACTTGGTTTGCGTGTAAGGCTGCAACTGAAAATGCAATCCGCGAATCACGCCATAGCGGGAAAAAGATTGATTATCCTGCCTGAACACGGTGCTGATACCGACTTTTGCAAATTCGTTTTGATTGTAACTTTCAAAAAAATACCCGCGGGCGTCGCCGAATACTTTTGGCTCTATCACTATTAAACCTTCTATTCCTGTCTGAATGATATTCATTGTAACACATCTAAATTTATGGTGCAAAAATACAATATTTTTGAACTACTATGCGAATGTATGAAATTTATTATATAATTTTGCTGCATCAATTTGTAAAAATGGCATCATCTCCTATCGTTTCATTTAAAGGCGCAAGCATCTTTCACGGCAATCATTTAGTGCTGAAAGATATTAGTTTCTCCATCGATCGCGGGGAATTTGTGTATTTCATCGGCAAGGTGGGCAGCGGCAAAACCAGCCTTATCAAAACCATCAATGCCGAATTGCCTTTGAAGAAAGGGGAAGCGGTAGTGGGGGACTATGCCTTGCATAAACTCAAAAAAAAGCAGATACCTTTTCTACGCCGGAAAATGGGCGTCGTATTTCAGGATTTCCAACTACTTACAGACCGCAGTGTTTACGACAACCTTATGTTTGTGCTTCAAGCGACGGGCTGGAAAAAGAAAGCCGCGCCCGACAAGCGTATCAAAGAAGTGCTGCAAAAAGTGGGGATTAAAGACAATGGTTACAAGATGCCGCACCAACTGTCGGGCGGCGAACAGCAACGAGTAGTCATTGCGCGGGCTTTGCTCAACAACCCTGCACTGATTCTTGCCGACGAACCCACCGGAAACCTCGACCCCGAAACGTCTTCGGAAATAATGGACTTGCTGATTGACATCAAAAACGCGGGACAAACCGTGGTGATGATTACCCACAATTACAATCTGCTGAAAAAGTACCCTTTCCGCACCATCAAATTGGAAAACGGCACGCTTACCGAAACGCAAACTTTGCAGGAAATTGATTTCAACCTGCTGATGGAAGACGAACAACAGACAGCCGGCAACAGCGTCAACTCGGTCAACGACCTGTTCTCTACCTTTTATCCCGAAATCAACTGAGGTGTTTTTTGCGATCCAATAGTGAGTCAGTGGTGAAACAATAATATAACCACTGTATTATTACTGCAACGCTCGAAATGTAGTGTCCAAGTTATCTTTTGAATCTGCCAGTACGGTCAGCCGGTCGCCTGTTTCTATCACGGTGGAACCGTTGGGCGTAAAGTATTTATCTTCCCGTTCAATCATCACAATCAGCGCTGTTTTGGGCAGTTCCATTTCCACAATGGTACGGTTGATGCATTTGAAAGACGGTTCCACCGTGATTTCTTCCAACACCGATTTGATGGTGTCGCTGTCAAATTCCAGCACTGTTTTCTTCACCACCTTTTCGGGAATGCTCAATTTCAGCCAATCAGCCACTTTAAACAGAGTGGTGCCTTGCAGAAGCAAAGACGTGAGGGTGATAAAAAACACGATATGGAAAATGGTGTCGGCGTGCGGAATGTTTGCCACCATCGGGTAGGTGGCAAAGATGATGGGCACGGCGCCTTTCAGTCCGCCCCACGAAACGAGTATCATGTCCTTGTAATACACCTTGAAAGGGAATAAGCACAGCCAAACCGCCAAGGGGCGTACAACGAACATCAGAAAGACGGAGATGAGTAAGCCAATGCCTGCAATATGCGTCATTTGCGATGGGAAAACCAGCAATCCCAGCGAAAGGAACATCAGAATCTGCATCAGCCATGCAAAACCGTCGTAGAACCTCAGCAGGCTGCGTTTGTGGATGATATTGCTGTTGCCCAAGACCAATCCCGACAGGTAAACGGCAAGAAAACCGTTGCCGCCGATGGTTTCGGTGAGCGCAAAACTGACAAACATCATGGCAATGGACAGCACGGGGTACAAGCCTTCCGAAGTAAGCCCCACGCTGTTGATGATGCGTGCCATGAGTTTCCCGAGTATAAAACCCATGAGGGCGCCTAATCCCATGCCTTTGAAAAAGATGAGAACCATAGACCAGATAGAGGTTTCCGGCTGTTGTATCATGGTGATGAACGTGATGGTGAGAAAATACGCCATCGGGTCGTTGCTTCCGCTTTCCAATTCGAGCGTCGGGCGAAGGTTGCGCTTCAATCCGCTGTTTTTACTGCGAAAAATGGCAAACACTGCCGCTGCGTCCGTTGATGATACGATAGAACCCAGCAACATGGATTCCAGCAGTCCGAAATCCGTCACCCAATAGACAAACGCGCCCAATACCAGCGCCGTGAGCAGTACGCCCAGCGTGGACAGGATAATGCCGCGCCACATCACCGGCTTGATTTGATGGGTTTTGGTATCCAAACCGCCGGAAAACAAGATGAAGCAGAAAGCAATAATGCCGAGAAACTGCGCC
>JAISKR010000272.1 GCA_031260845.1 Bacteroidales bacterium | reverse complement strand
AATGAAATAAAGCCCTATCTTTGTTAAAAATATTTTTAATTGAAAAAAGAAAATGCCATGATAGAAAAAATAAACATGGGTGAACAAAAGATTGCTTTCAGTATGATTGTCGTATTGATTGTACTTTTTTCTTCCTGTTCGTCTAAAAGAACCGAATTGCAACCCAAACGAACAATTATTTCCGGCGTTGTAAAAAATATGCCCGAAAATTCGACTGCTCTTGTGGTCAATTTTTGTGACGAGTTGAGTGATGAACAACGGTTTGCGCAAGATTTAACCTTATCCGACGGGAAATTTCAGGTGGTTCATGACTATGTTTTTGCTCAAAATCTGACGATTAGGTACGCTAATTCATTCATCAATTTTTATGTAATCCCCGGCGATTCGGTGTTTTTAACGATTGATGGTTTAAAAGTGAAACAGCATCAGAACGATGCCGTTACTTTTTCCGGCGATAATGCCCAAATCAATGAACAACTTTTTCGGTGGACTAATTATGTCTATAAATTGCCAATGCCCGAATTTAATCCGGCTGCCGCTCAGGGCGATTTTCTTCAACAGATAAAACAATGTTTTGATGCGATGCACGATACGATTAACGCCTATTCCCAACGGAATGCAATGAATGATTTTGTAAAGCAGTGGGCTTTTACCGATTATAAATTTGTAGTAGCCAATCAACTGACCGATTATGAAGACAACGCCAGCCAATGGGACGTTTTTACCGATTCTATATTTGACGTCTTTAATGAACAAAATTTTCAAACAATGTATTTTCCTATCCATTTAGGTTTTTGTTTGAATGCATTGGTTGCCAGAAATACGGAAATAAGCCAGCAATTTAAACAAAAAGAATATAAAAATGGCATTTATTCTGTAATTAATGAATTGACTGAAAAAACGCCCACAGGAACTGTTCGTGACATAATGCTTTATAAGTTTCTTCTGAGAGGTCTGGGCGAAATGCCTGAATTGTATGATTCTATACCTGAATTGCAAACCCTTTTTTCTCAACCGCTTTTCATAGACAAACTGCAATCTTTTGTTCGTGAGAAAATAACCAATGCGCCTAAACCGATTCCTGTGACAGGCGAACCGATAAAGGGTATTTCTTATCTTGAAAATGAAAGCATTGTGGCGCTTTCTGATGTTGAAATATTGCCGTATTTGATTGAACGTTACAAGGATAAAGTTTTGTATATAGACGTTTGGGCTACATGGTGTGGTCCTTGTTTGGAAGGAATGAAATATGCGCCCACTTTGCACAAATACTTTGCCGGAAAAGATGTTGTTTTTGTCAATCTGTGTTTGCAATCAACGGCTGAAAGGTGGTTGCAAACGATAAAGAAAAACACAATAGAAGGGGAAAACTATTATTTTGATGAAGACGCCACAAAACTTTTTATGGGAAAACAAAATATCAATGGTTTCCCTGCTTATATGCTGATAGACAAAGAGGGAAAACTTCGCTCTTCGGTTGCCGGTCTATCTAATACACCATCTCTCATAGAACAGATTAATTCATGTTTGAATTGAGTTTTGTCGCCCTCGTTAACCCGAAGGTGTAAAAAATAGAACAATTATATTATTATTGGACTATTTATTAACCGGAATGGTATTATTCATACTTTAAAAGAACGAAAAAGCATATCCCGCCATGATAGACGCCGCGCCTAAGCGGTTGCTGCCGTTGGCGTCGTCCTGCTGTACGGTGACAAAGCCGTAGTTGCCGCCGCCCTCAACGAAAAAGGCGTTACGACCGCATTGGTAGCGTATGCCTATGTTGCCGATGACGCCGAAATTGGTGCTTTTCATCTCGCCGGTGATATTGGTTTTGCTGCCCGGCGCCTCATTTTGCAGGACATTTGCCAAATTCGGTATAGCCGTGGCGAGTGTTTGCTGTATATCAAGGGGCAACGCATCCCAGACGGGCGTCTGACCGGCAGCGTCGGCGTACAATCGCGAATTGCCGCTGGAAATCTGCTTGCCGGAAACAAGGAAAGACACGAAAGGACCGGCATTGACATACACGCTCCACGGCGATTCGCCCAACGCGATGGAATACTGCGCCAGAACAGGAATCATCGCATAATCGAAACGCACGGTATTGTTCACGTTGGCGTAATAATACTGCGGCATTTGGGCTGCTGCACCCATCAATGCGGCGGCAGCATCCGGGTCGGCAGCCATAGCCATGCCCATTTCACCGGCGATACCCGTAATGAGCCGCATGGTAGGCATTGCCTGCAAGCCGTCTTTCTTGCCGCCCTGTCCGCTGTACTCCACGCCAAGGCGCACCGACCACTTCGGATTGAGTTGCAACTCGGTGAAAAGACCTATTCCCGACGCTAATCGCGAGGAATAGCCTTCGCTGACGGGCGTGTTTTTCCCGCCTGATTTGATATTGGGCAGGTTGACGCCTGCCCGTAATCCAAACTTGACGTCCTGCGCAAAAACTGTCCCAACCGACAAAACGGCTGCGACCGCACAGGCTGCGATAGCATTTTTCATTATCTCTTTAACCAATTAATCTTCACTGTTTTCCGCTTCAAACTTCTTGATAAGTTCCGTTTGAATGTCGCCCGGCACCTGTGCATATTCAGCGAATTTCATTGCATAAATGGCACGTCCGCCGGTGATGGAACTCAGCGCAGTCGAATAGCGGTTCATCTCTGCCAAAGGCACGCGGGCTGTGATTTTTTCAAAGCCTTTTTCGCTGGTCATGCCCTGTACGATGGAACGGCGTGTTTGAAGGTCGCTCATCACGTCGCCCATGCGGTCGGCAGGAACCCATACTTCTACATTGTAGATAGGTTCCATGATTTTGGGACCCGCATTCTTGAAAGCCTCGCGGAAAGCGTTACGACCAGCCAAGCGGAACGAGATTTCATTGGAATCAACCGGATGCATCTTGCCGTCATACACTGTAACCCGTATGTCGCGGGCGTAAGAGCCGGTCAACGGTCCTTCTTCCATCTTTTCCATGACGCCTTTCAGGATGGCAGGCATGAAACGGGCGTCAATGCTGCCGCCGACGATGCTGTTGTAATAGACTAACTTACCACCCCAAGGCAGGCTTTGTTCGTCTTTGTCGCGAACGGACACCTTGATTTCCTTTCCGCCTATTTTGTACATGGTCGGGTCGGGCATCCCTTCTTCGTAAGGCTCAATGACCAAATGCACCTCGCCAAACTGACCGGCGCCGCCCGATTGTTTTTTGTGGCGGTAGTCCGCTTGCGCGATTTTTGTAATCGTTTCGCGATAAGGTATTTTGGGCGCGATAAATTCGGATGCTATTTTGTAAATATTGTCAAGGTGCCATTTTACAATGTTAAGGTGATATTCGCCCTGACCTGACAAAATGGTCTGTTTCAATTCTTTGGAATATTCAATTTTAATTGTGGGGTCTTCCATATTCATCCGTTGAAGCGCCTCATTCATTTTTTCCTCGTCGCTTTCGTTGACCGCCTTGATGGCAGTGCGGAATTTGGGTTCGGGGAACGCAATACGCGGAAATTCCACACTATTGCCCGGCGCCGCCAAGGTATGTCCGGTACGGGCGCCTTTCAGTTTCACCGTTGAGCCTATGTCGCCGGCAACGAGTTTGGGCACTTTCTGACGGTTTTTGCCCGCTACCACGAAAAGTTGAGAGATACGTTCCTTGTTGCCCGTTTTGGCATTCGCAATGTCCATGCCTTCGGTGATTTCGCCGGACATGACCTTGAAATAGTTGACTTCGCCCAAATGCTGCTCGATAGCGGACTTGAAAACAAACGCCGCCGCCGGTCCCGCAGCGTCGCATTTCACTTCGTTGCCTGCAATATCTTTGGGGGCAGGCATTTCATTGGGGGCAGGCATTACGCGGGTAAAAAATTCCATCATACGCGCCACGCCGTAATTTTTCTTTGCCGAGATGCAGACCACAGGGATAATCCCCATCGTAATCAATCCGGCGGTGATGCCTTTGCGCATCTCGTCTTCGGTGAGGGAACCTTTGTCAAAGAAGGTTTCCATCAAGCCTTCGTCGTTTTCGGCGGCTTTTTCAATCAGTTGCTGGCGCAGGTCTTCTGCCCGGTCTTTCTGGTCGGCAGGCACCTCGCTGATTTCCAATTTTCCGCCGGCATAACTGTATTTTTTCATCAACAGAACGTCGATGAAACTGTCGTAACCGGTTCCCTCATTGAGGGGATACTGAATGATGGTTACGTTTTTGCCAAGGCGTTCGATGGCTTCTTCAATCACCTTGTCATAATTTGATTTTTCATGGTCAAGTTGGTTGATGGCTAATACGCAACTTCTTTTCGCCTTTTCCAAGTAGCGATAATGAATTTCGGTGCCTACTTCAATGCCATGCTGCGCATTGATGACCATCACGCCGACGTCGGCGACCGACAACGCGGCTACGGCGCCGTTTACGAAGTCGTCTGAACCTGACGGGTCGATAAAATTGAGTTTTTTCTCGTTAAACTCGGCGTAGAGCGCCGTGGCAAATACGGAACTGCCGTTTTCGCGCTCAATATCGCTATTGTCCGAAACGGTATTCTTGTTTTCCACTTCACCACGACGCTCAATCACTTTGCCTTCCAACAGCATCGCTTCAGCAAGCGTGGTCTTGCCCGAGCCGGTGTTTCCCAGCAGGGCTAAATTTTTGATTTGATTTGTATTATAGACTTTCATATAGGTAAATGATAAAAATAAGGTTTACTTTTCAGAGTACAATATTAAAGATAATATTTCATATAGCAATATTCGGCGAGTGATTTTTTTTCATAAATTTTGTTAATTGATGAAAATAGAAAACGAAAAAAGGTCGCTGTGAAATGCTTAGCGACTGACGCACGATTCAATTACGAATTAAAAATTACGAA
>JAISKR010000206.1 GCA_031260845.1 Bacteroidales bacterium | reverse complement strand
CCGATTTTATATTTTTTATTACTTTTGCGCTTTATTTTAAGAACCAAATCTAATTGAGTTGTGACAAAGTTCACTATTTTTATATACCGTTTTTTTCAACGTCACCGAGCGTTGTTTTTTTCCATCATGTTGGCGTCGGCGCTTGTGTTTACATGGCTGAGCCTGAAAATTGAATTTGAGGAAGATATTACCAAACTGCTGCCGCCGATAGAAAACGAGCAGGGTACGCAAACGCTGGCTTTTGCCAACCTGAAAGTGAAGGACATGGTGTTCATCCAGTTCTACGACCGCGACGGAACAACAGACATTGACACCCTCACCGCTATATGCGACGCTTTTGTCGGGAATCTGCTGGCAAAAGACAGTGTTTACCACACGATTAACAACGTGATGAGCCGCATTGACGAGGATTTGTTCCAAAATGCCGTCGGTTTTCTGTATGAAAACGTGCCCGTCTTTTTGGACAGCGCACAATACCGGAAGTTGGACTCCTTGCTCACCGTTGATGCTGTGGAAAA
The DNA here is from genome assembly GCA_031260845.1 of Bacteroidales bacterium. Taxonomy (GTDB): domain Bacteria; phylum Bacteroidota; class Bacteroidia; order Bacteroidales; family UBA4181; genus JAIRLS01. The sequence goes on along the minus strand of JAISKR010000206.1, from coordinate 3,519 downwards.
ACAGATGGCTGAAAACTATTCGCTGTTGGTTTCGGCTGCCGGAAGCGAGTTTCAGGATATTATCGTCAAAGACCCCATCGCCCTTCGCAACATTTTTTTATCGGGATTCGGCAGCGGCAACCCCTTGGGTGGCAGTTATGCCTTTATCAACCAGCACATTGCATCCTCCGACACGAGCGAGGTAATTGCCTTTCTGGCGCCGAACTTCCAATCGTTCAACTCCAAGCAAAACCTGCGATTATGCGCATTGGTGGAAAACGAGATAACGCACTTTCAGCAACAATACCCAAGCGTAGAGATTCTGTACCACGGTGCGCCGGTGCGGGGCGTCTATAATTCCAAACGCATCAAATTGGATTTGCTGCTTACGGTGTCCGTTTCCTTAGTGCTCATCTGCTTCCTGCTTTTGCTGTGCTACAAAAACAAATCGACGCTGATTTACCTTGTAGCGCCGGTGTTGTACGGCGTCATCTTTTCAATGGCTGTTCTTTATCTGATAAAGGGCACCATGTCGCTGATGGCTATCGGCATTGGCGCCATCATCATGGGCGTGGCGTTCAGTTATGTGCTGCACGTTCTCACCCATCACAAATATGTCAACGATACTGTACAACTCTTGAAAGACCAGACAGTTCCGGTGTTTTTGGGCGTTATCACCACCATCGGCGCTTTCATGAGCCTGATGCTGACGAAATCGGATTTGCTGCAAGATTTCGGATTGTTTGCTTCCTTGGGATTAGTGGGCACTATCATCTTTTCCCTGCTGTTCCTCCCGCAGATATTCAACTCGAAAACCGACCGAAAATCAGAAAGGGCATTTGCCATACTCGAAAAAATTAATTCCTTTCCCTTCGAAAAACAGAAATGGCTCATCGGCTTGATTGTAGTGGTCAGTGTCGTCTGCTTTTTCCTGTCCGACCTGAAAAATTCGTTCGATTCCAATCTGATGAATATCGGCTACCACGATAAACGGGTGGTACGTTCGGAAAAACTGCTGGCTGAAAAGACCATCGGCGTTGACAGCCTTACGACCGTTTATATGGCAGCGGTGTCGGAAGATTTAGACTCGGCGCTCATTTCCGCACAACGTTTATGCAACCGATTAGACGAGGCTGTGCGCGAAGGATATATCAACGGTTACACGCCGTCGTTTTCGCTCTTTGTCCCCACCTCCGAGCAAGAAAAACGCATTGCGTGGTGGAATACCTACTGGACAGCGGATAAAAAAGCCGATATACGCCGGAAAGTGACCGAAGCCGCTGTGAATCATAAGTTTGCTCCAAACGCTTTCGAGCCGTTTTTCGAGATATTGGATACGGAATATGAGCCGGTTTCCCTCTACGACGCGGGAATCGTGCCGGAACAATTACTGAGCAGTATGATTGAATTTACGGACAACCGTTACATGGTGTTCGTTCCCGTAAAAATGGATTTCAACCGCTTGCTGGAATCGGGGGGCTTCATCACCAAAACCAACCCTGATGTTTTGGTGTTAGACCCGATGTTCTACACCACCTCCATGGTGAACATGATTCGCGATGATTTCAACATTATATTAGGCATATCTTCGCTGTTCGTGTTGGTAGTGTTGCTGCTGGCATACCGTAATATCACGCTTGCCGTTCTTTCCTTCCTGCCGATGGGGCTGAGTTGGTACATTGTATTGGGCATGATGGCTATCTTCGGCATCAAATTCAACCTCATCAACATTATCATTTCCTCGTTCATTTTCGGTATAGGCGTGGATTACAGCATTTTCATCATGGACGGGCTATTGGCGAAATTTCGTACCCGCAAACCGCTGTTGGTCTATCACAAAACCGCTATCTTTTTTTCGGCGATTATCCTGATTATCGCCGTTTCATCGCTGCTTTTTGCCGTGCATCCCGCCATTTCGTCTATCGGCGTAGCCACCCTCATCGGTATGGGCGCCACCATTCTGATAGCCTATTCGCTTCAACCTTTTCTCTTTGCACTGTTCATTTCCGGCAGAACGGACAAAGGGAAGGCGCCTTTTGCCTTGAACCGCCTGCTGTGGAAAGGTCATCCGGCGCCGGTACGCGACATTAAATGCAACTACCTGTACAAAGGCTATGAGGTAGAGTCGCGTTTGAACAAGGCGCTGAAACACACAAAGAATTATGCCCTGTTGGCGACTGTCATCGACAACAAACAGCGGCTGCTTGACTACGGCTGCGGCGATGGATTCTGCGCCTACTATGCGTCGTTTGTGAACCGAGAATTAGACGTCACCGGTTTTGACGCTCATTCGGTTGCCATTGCCGAAAACTGCTATCGCAAAACGGACAGGATGCGATTCACGACCGATAGCGCCTCGATAGGCGTCGGTTACGACGTGCTGGTATTGCAAAGCCTTCCCGACACAGCGGTTTTCGTTGATTTGCTGAAACACGCAAAAACAGTGCTTCTGAACAAAAATTATTTGCCGGAAGGCAAGCCGCATTTGGACAACGCCGGATTTGAGGAAACGGGACAAGACAAACTTTTTATTGCCTATCAATTGAATGAAAAAACTCACCATTTTTGAACGGGCGACACTTGTATATATTCTTGTCACATTAATATATATCAGTTGTTTTTTGGGGAAAATAGAACGCCCCCTGATACATTATGGCGTCAGGGCGCTCGTGCTGTTGTTCATTTTTGTGATGGCTTGGCAGGAAAACAAAACCGCTTCGCGACGGGTAGCAGGGCTTAGGCGCCTCTTCCCCTTGTTGATGCTGGGCTACTGGTATCAGGAAACCTTCTATTTCAACAATTTCCTGTTTGACAATTTGGACAGGTATTTCATAGCGGCAGACGAAACGCTGTTCGGCGGACAGCCAAGTCTGGCATTCAGCCGATATTTGCCGCAGGCGTGGTTCAGCGAATTGATGTATTTCGGCTATTTTTCCTATTATTTTCTTGTTCTGGGCGTTTCTTTTTGGTGTTATGTCCACCGGAATGAAATAACGGATAAATTTATTTTCCTGATAGTCGGTTCTTTCTATTGCTACTATCTGATTTTCATCGTTTTTCCGGTTGTCGGTCCGCAGTATCAGTTTCTGCCGCCTGCCAATGAGGTGCCCGACGGATACCTGTTCAGTCGCCTGATGCACTTTTTGCAGGCAACAGGCGAAAAACCGACAGGTGCGTTCCCCAGTTCTCATGTCGGCATCACGCTGATAGTCGTGATCTTCATCTACCGGCATTGCAGAAGCCTGTTCCGGTACGCTTTACCGCTGTTTATCATCCTTGTGTTTTCCACCGTTTATATCAAAGCCCACTATCTGATAGATGTTGTCGGCGGCTTTGTGACCGGTTTTTTGTTTTACTGGCTTTTCAGCGCTTTTGTTCGCTTTCCCAAACGCAATGATTAGTTTTACTTCGCCATGTTGTGGCGAAGTAAATAAAACAATAACGGTGGAATTTTATTCCACCGTTATTGTTTTATCGGATAATCCAAAACTATTTGGCTGCCGTAAACTCTTCCACTACGTTGTATCCGGTGATTTCATC
>JAISKR010000164.1 GCA_031260845.1 Bacteroidales bacterium | reverse complement strand
AAAGGTTTTTGTCGGCGTCTTTGAAAATGGTGGTTGCATTGTTGCCGGGGGTATTTGCCGGCGATTCAAATTGAAATCCGTCATAACGGCACAAACCGATTCCTGTGGCAAACCATACGAATCCGTATTTATCCTGTTCAACGGCATAGACCGAATGGTGGCAAAGCCCTTTATCAAGTCCAAGTTGCCGGAATTTGTACGTTTGAGCAGGAACGGCATGGCAGAGCAATAGCAATATTATTGCACTCCATCGCTTCAACCTGTTTGTATCCGGTAGCATGATGATTAATTCTTTTTAGGTGCTTTTTGTCCTTGTATCTTATATTTGTATTTGGGGACGCCGCCAATAGGACTTGTATAAAACGGTAGCGATTCACCATACTGGTTGCGAACGTAGATGACAACGTTGTTGTTAAGAACAGCAGGCTTTTTCTTCAAAAATGTAAAGTTCAGCGATTTACCCTTCTCTCCTTCTAAAAGGACAAATGTACTTCTTGCCCATACTCCATCACCGGATACGGCACAAAATAGTTCAAGTCTTGCTTCTGATGACACACGTATTTTACCGTCATTATCCCAATCAAAATTAGATTGTTCTACTGTTATTACTTTTTCATCTACAAATGGATAAATATGCGACACTTCGTTCGGATCATCGTGCATACGGAACGAATATTCAAAAGCAAAAGCGTTTCCTCCTTCAATAGCAATATTTTCATTGGCGGAAGTGCTCATGAAATAGCGGTACAGGTTTCCGTCATCGCCCGAAATGCCGTCGCAAATCAGTTTAAATATGTATCCCTTGAAATCTTCGATATATTCTCCCTCCGTGGGGTTGAACGGACCCAAAGTGAGCCATTTGTCATCCAATTTCGGATCTACGCCCACTGTCTTGCTGGTCAGCAGATTGCCGCTTTTATAGTTTCCGATCGGATCCAGATTTTTGGCGTCGGGGTGGCTATATGCTTGTTTCCCGCCATATAAAGAATATTGCATTTTTGTATCAAAGGGTCCCTTCGCCTCATCGTGTTTTCCACCCGTATCTGCATCGAAAATGCGGATAAACAGCATCCCCGTGTAAGTTTCGGGTACTAAAAAGAAAAAAGTTTGCGAAAAATCATCATCGCCCCATGTGATGGATGACTGCTTACCGAAGGTGATTAAAAACGGAATGTTTTCATCCTGTGACGGGACAGCCTGCGCCCAGACGCTTGTTCCGGCATAAAGAAAAATGAAAAGGAAAAGAAATTTTTTCATGGTTCAATTATATTTTAGATTCTAACGGCACAAAAATAAACATTATCTTTGAAAACATTGCTCTTTTTCAAAAAAAATCTGAATTGTTTTCATAAATTGTTCCGGCTGTTCCACGTGCAACCAGTGTCCGGCATCAGGAATGACGGCTATTTGCGAGTTTTTGAAAATAGTTTTTATCTGTGAAAACATTTCCGGTTGCAGGTAATCGGAATTTTCGCCTTTCACAAACAAGGTCGGCACCTGAATGACAGGATGATTTTCGGAAAAAGTGTCCATTCCGTTGAGAATGTGCGGCAAATATCGGGCGAGCGCCCGCAGATTAATGCGCCATTCAAAGCCTTTGTCTTTGCGTTGCAGGTTTTTCAGCAGAAATTGGCGGGTATCGGCGTCGGGAATATGTTCCGCCCAATGCAGGGCAATGTCTTCGCGCCGCGTGAAACTGTCCAAATCCGTATTGAGCAGGGTGTGCATCATGTTCAGATGCCGGATGGCGATATGCGAAAAACCCGTCAGGGAAGAGTAATTGACAGGTGCAATGTCCACCACTACCAATTTATGCAGCCTTTCCGGCATATCCAATGCTATCTGCATGGCTGTTTTCCCGCCCATCGAGTGTCCCAGCATGATACATTTGTTGATATGCAGCGTATCCATCAGTTCGATGACGTCTTCGCGAATTTGATTGTAAGTGTGAACCGGATGATGCGGCGAACGTCCGTGATTGCGCAAATCAGGCACAATCACATTGTATTGCGCAGACAATTGGCGGGCTATGGTTGTCCAGTTATCCGAATTTCCGTACAATCCGTGCAGAATGATTATCGGAAAGCCTTTTCCCGCCCTTCGGAAGTACAGTTGCACGGGTTTATCCAAGTTTGTCGATGATGGCTTTTGCGGCTTCGCGTCCCGAATAAATGGCGCGAACCACCAATGACGCACCGGAAGTAACGTCGCCGGCAACAAACACCTTGTCAACAGACGATTGATTGGGCACAACGCTCTCTACATTGCCTCTCTGGTCGTATTTCACGCCGAGCGAGTCGAGCAATCCCTCGTGAACCGGATGCACAAAGCCCATCGAAAGCAGCACCAAATCGGCTTTGATGGTTTCCGTTTTGCCGGTTTCCTTCATGCTCAAACGTCCGTCTATACCTTTTGTCCATTCCACCTCAGCCACTTCCACGCCGGTCACATGACCGTTTTCGCCGGTGAAACGTTTGGTGGTAAGGCACCAACGGCGCGTACAGCCTTCCTTATGCGAACTGGACGTTTTCAATATGTTGGGGTATGAGGGCCATGGTGTATCCGGATTGTAGTTTTCAGGCGGTTGCGGCATAATTTCAATTTGTGTGATTTCCTTGGCGCGATGCCTTACCGACGTGCCTACACAGTCCGAGCCGGTGTCGCCGCCGCCTATCACCAACACGTGTTTGCCTTTGGCTGATATGCGTTCATTTTCGGGTATCTCTGTTCCGCCTATTATCCTGTTTTGCTGCTGCAACAGTTCCAAGGCAAAATGAATGCCTTTCAATTCGCGTCCTTCGGCGGGAAGGTCGCGCGGTACGCCTGCACCGACAGCCAGACAAACGGCGTCAAAATCATTGAGCAATTGCTGCTGCGCGAGGTCAACACCTACGTTTACGCCGGTTTTGAAAACAATGCCTTCTGTGCTGAGAATATTCAAACGCCTTTCAATCACCTCTTTGCTGAGTTTGAAATCGGGAATACCCAAACGTAGCAGTCCGCCTGCCACTTCGTCTTTTTCAAACACCGTCACCTCATGCCCTTTTTGGTTGAGCAGGTCGGCAGCCGCCAATCCGGCAGGTCCCGAGCCGACTACCGCTACTTTTTTGCCTGTCCGCTTTTTCGGCGGGCGCGGCTTGACGTAGCCTTCCAAGAAAGCGCGTTCGGCAATGGCAGCCTCATTTTCGCGGATGGTCACCGCTTCGCCGCTGCTGAGGGCTAACACGCAACTCTTCTCGCAGAGGGCGGGACAAACACGACCTGTGAACTCTGGAAAGTTGTTGGTTGCCGTCAACCGCTCGTAGGCTTCCGCCCATTTGCCCTTCGACAGCGAATCCTGCCATTCCGGCATCCGGTTTCCCAGCGGACACGACCAGTGGCAGTACGGTACGCCACATTCCATACAGCGCGACGCCTGCAATATGCGGTCGTCGCTGTTGAGCGTTTGTTCCACTTCGCTGAAATCTGCGATGCGTTCAAGGACAGGTCTGTAACCTGCTTCCTTGCGGGATATGGTCAAAAATGCTTTCGGATTACCCATTCTCTTTATTTTTACGATTGTTCAAAGCAATACGGCTTGTCTTTCATGCAGATAAATAGCATCTGCACAAAAT
>JAISKR010000137.1 GCA_031260845.1 Bacteroidales bacterium | reverse complement strand
AAAACGAATACCCCAATGTGCCCATAAGTGCAAAATGACGGCTGAGGCGGTAAACATCCATCCCGCCGACGTCGAAATTGAACGAATTGGATATGGGATAAGCACCGTTGTATGGGCGGTTTCCGCCATACGCAATATATACTCTATTTTCGCGTGTGGAAAACTGTGTAGGTTTAGTGCGAGGTCTGGTTTCGTTTTCCGACGGGCAGGGCGGACATGGCGGACAGGGTTCATCCACCAACACTTGCGTCAGTGTGTCGCCTTTCACTTTTTTCACAGATATTTCCATATTTCCAATCCGAACCGATTGGGCAAATGTCATTCCTGCCATCATGCAGGCGCAACTTAAAACGATTAATTTTTTCATTTTCTTATTATTTTTTGATTATTTATTTTTTAGATACACTGATTTCGCCGTTTGTAACCGCATCAATGACGCTTTTGTCAATGTTGCCCGACAGGTGCATGACGGTGACGGAATCGCTGCCGGAAGTGATGAACAACAGAGCGCTTGTCTGCTTGTTGTCGTTCTTGTCTGCCACAATTCTGATATGCAGTTCCAAGCGTTCGCCCGACTCTTTTATCGTCATGATTTGTTCATAGCCTTTCTTCACTGCCGTTTTCAGTTCGGCGAGCAAAGATTCTCGCAAATTGTCCTTGTCATCGTTGTTTTTGATGATAAGGATACGCAAACCGGCTATTTTGGCGACCAAATCCTGCGTTTTCTTGTCGTTGGTTTTGCCGTTTTTGATGGTCATCAGCAACGACGGCGAAATGGTGATGGACTCAACCCCCGTTTTGTCCTCGTAGCGGTCGAAAATACCGGGGATGAGGTCATCGCCGGTTTCTTTTTGCCCGAAGGCGCTGCTTACCGCTAAACTAAGCAGGATACTGACATACAATAAATTACGAATCTTTTTCATGATTGACACATTATATTTAGGTTATTTTATTTATTTTTTGAAAATCGGAAAATTGTCTTCCACTTGTTGGAAAGCGTTGGGGATTTTGTCGAACGCCGACATACCCTCTTTGGCTTTCTGCATGGATGCAGCCAGCAGTTGCAGTTTGCTGTCGGCTGTGGCAAGGGCGGCTTGCTGGTCGTAGAGCCGCACACCGTCCATGATATAGACATATTCCGACTGTCCGGTGCGGGTAAAAACGAACAGGGCTATGCTTGCGGCTATTCCGGCAGCCGCGAGCCAACTTATCATCCGTATCGTTCTTGTCTTACGCATCGGCGGCGTCACCTGTTTTTCTTCCGCATAGAAGGCAAACAGGGGGATATAGGCTTTCAGCGAATCCGCCACCTGCCCCGAAGCAAAGTACGCCTGCAACTCTCGTTCTTCGGTTGTCGAAGTGTCCCCTTCAAAATATTTTTCCAACAAATTTTTTACATCCATATCATTTTTCATTTTCAAATGCAATTTATCATTTATAATTAACCATTCACCATTAATAATTCCCTAATCTTTTGCCTTGCCCTCGAAAGATTTGCCCGTACTGCGCCTTCGTTCAAATCCATGATGGTGGCTATCTCGTTCAACTCGTAGCCTTCTATATCGCGCAGACGAAGCGCCATTTGTTGCTGTACAGGCAATTGTGCCGCCAATTTTCTGACCATATCAGCCATATCCTTTTGTTCCGTCATCCGGTAGGGCGTTTGTTCGTGTGCGGTCTGCGCGGCTTCGTTCAATTCTACTGTCCGATGAGCCGTTGCCCGAAGACTGTCAAGGCATTTGTTTTTGACCGAGTTCATGGCATAAGCCTCTATATTCTGCACCTTGTCCAATTCCGCCCGTCGATTCCACAAACTTTCGCTCACATCCTGAACAACATCTTCCGCCTCGTCGCTGCGCCTGACAAAAGCAAGCGCAAAGCGGTACATCTTGGGGCGAAGATGCTTCATCAATTGATTGAAACCGGTTGTGTCCATTATGCGAGTGAAATCATTATCTTCTTTTCTATAATGACGAAAATGCAAAAAAAATGTTACATGAAGATACAAATATTTATTTATTTTTTTTAATTTTGTCGAAAAATAAATGTAAAAAATATGAAAACAGTTTATTTTCAGAATAATACGCCTTACACCAAAGACGAGAAATTCAAGTTGTTGCTGAACGGGCGGGAATATAAATTTTTCTATCCGTTTTTGAACGTTTCCGTTGACGACAGTATGCCGATGAAGGTAGAAATAAAACGCAAATGGGCACGTTCAATGGTGTATCATTTCGAGCCGAAGGACGATTTGACGCTGCGGGTGATTTGGAACAAGAAGATTCAAAACCGAGGGTTGATATTGGGGGTTTCTTTATGGGTGATACTTGTAGTGATTGGAATTGTTTTTAGTTCGGCAAAGGGACTTATCGGTATAGCAGGTGGTGTACCTATATTTACTCTGTTTATTTATTCTGTTATCAAGCGAAAAAGTTATTTTACAATAGAAGAAGTTTCAAAATAAATTGGTTTATCCAACTTATATCTATTATTCAATCAGCGGGATAGTGGTATTCAAAAAAATAATATTTGCGTGTAGCCTGTTATTTTGTCTTTTTCCTGTAAAAAGTCAAAATTTATATCCCGATTTGTTGCGGTTGAACCGTGCCGCCGACTCGTCATATACCGCCATCGCACAGCAGCAGCCGTTGATAGGACTTTCGGCAAGTCGCAGTTCGGGCGAAAGTTCTACCGTATCCGGCAGATATGTGCAGGCTATCCTTCAAGCGGGAGGTACACCGGTGATTATCCCCGTTGTCACTGACGGAAACACGCTTCGCAATATCATCAAAGGGCTTGACGGATTGGTAATGACAGGAGGCGGTGACGTCGCGCCCTCGTACTACGGGGAGAATACCTTGGGCAAGATGGTGAGAATAGACTCTATCCGCGACGTTTACGACATGACGCTGTTAAAATTAGCCACCGACAGGAATATTCCGGTGCTGGGCATCTGTCGCGGCGAGCAACTCATCAATGTGGCTTTTGGAGGTACGCTTTATCAGGATATTCCCATTCAGTACAAGAATGGTATCGCTCATTTTCAGAAAGCATCAACGAGTCGGGGAACTCATGTAGTCGAAATCGTCCCCGGCACTGAACTGGCAGAGATATTATTGAAATCACAGGCGCTTACCAACTCGTTTCATCATCAGGGAGTGAAAGATTTAGCGCCCGGGTTTCGGATAGCCGCCCGTTCTTCCGATGGTTTCGTGGAAGCGATTGAAGGCTATCCCAACCGCACGGTGCTGGGCGTACAGTTTCACCCCGAAGGGCTTGTTGCCGGCGGCGATACGGTGATGCTGCGACTGTTCAAACACATTGTAAAAGAGGCAGGTTGGTACAAACGAGCCAAGATGCTGCATCAAAGGATATTGACTGTCGATACCCACAGCGACACGCCCTACAATTTCAAACAATCCGGATTCAATATGGGCAAACGCGAAGCCAATCAGGTGAACCTTCCCAAAATGGAAGAGGGAATGTTGGACGCAATCGTTTTTGCGTGCTTTATTAAGCAAGGAATGCGCGATGAAGCCGCTTACAAAAAAGCCGTTGTAAACATTTACGAACTGATTGACGGCATATACGAACAGGTGGAACAGAACAAAGAGCGCTGCGGAATAGCCATTTCCCCCGAAGACGTGATTCGTTTGAAAAACGAAGGCAAAAAAGCCATCTTCATAGGCGTGGAAAATGGTTACGGTTTGGGTAAAAACCTGTCCAACCTTGCTCAGTTTCAGAAAATGGGCGTCAATTATGTGACTTTATGTCATACCGAAAACAATGAAATTTGCGACTCATCAACCGACACGACAGAATGGAAGGGATTGAGTGATTTCGGACGTCAGATGGTGAAAGAAATGAATCGGTTGGGGATGTTGATTGATGTGTCGCACGCAAGTGATGCTGCTTTTTACGATGTTATCCAATTAACCACACAGCCGATTGTAGCCTCTCATTCGTCTGCTCGGGCATTGTGCAATCATCCCCGCAACCTGAGCGACGAACAACTCAAAGCCCTGGCAAAGAACGGCGGCGTTGCGCAGGTGTGCATTCTTGACAAATATATCAAAGACGATGCAAAAACGGCAGATTTGACGGCTGTTGTCGAACATATTGACCATATCGCAAAAGTGGCGGGCATTCATCATGTGGGAATCGGTTCCGATTTCGACGGCGGCGGCGGAGTAACAGGATGCAGCGGCAGCAACGACATGATTAACATTACCGTCAAACTGCTTCAAAAAGGATATTCGGAAGAAGACATAGCCAAAATAATGGGAGGGAATTTTCTCAGGGTATTGGCTGAGGTGCAGGGGAAAAATAAAA
>JAISKR010000127.1 GCA_031260845.1 Bacteroidales bacterium | reverse complement strand
CAATCCATTTGGGCGATTCGGCGCCGCAGTTGCGGCAAAAAAACATGGTTTTCAGTTTTGACATGGCTGATTTTTTTACAAAAATATTAAAAAAAATGCTCATTCAATGCTTTTATTTTATTTTTGCAACATTGCCCGTAGGGCGTTCATATCAATAAAGAGATAATCTGCACGTCAATAGTGCTTTGCCCGTTGGGCATTCACTTTATCGACAAATGCAGGTAAAAAATCAGAAATTTTATTGTAAATTTGCGCCGTTCAAAATAATTATATGGAAGTTCTTGAAAAATTTATTGACATTAGCGAAGTCATTCGCAAAAAAAATCCAAAGTTGCTGAAATTCCTGCCAAGGTTTTGTATTACAGGCATGAAGCGATTAATTCATCAGGACGAGGTGAACAGGATTATTGATGACTATCGCGACCGCTTCGGCTTGGATTTTGTGCGTTGTATCCTTGACGATATGAAAGTGAGTTATACCGTGACAGGCATGGAAAATGTGCCGGTCAACGGGCGCTATATCTTTGCATCCAACCATCCTTTGGGGGGATTTGACGGTTTGGTGCTGATGGACGCCATCGGGAAGACTTTTCCCAATATCCGGTTCATTGTGAACGATATTTTGCTGAATCTGAAAAATTTCGACCCGATTTTTGTGCCGGTGAACAAACATGGGCGACAATCTGTCGAATATGCCCGCAAAATAGACGAAACCTATTCCGGCGATTACCATGTGCTAAATTTTCCGGCAGGACTTTGTTCGCGGAAAATAAACGGTAAAATTAGTGATTTGAAATGGAATAAAAGTTTCATACAGAAAGCATTGCAGTACAAGCGTGATATAGTTCCCGTTTATTTTGAAGGGCGCAATTCCGGTTTTTTCTACGGTTTAGCCAACCTTCGCAAAGCGCTTCGTATCAAATCGAACATTGAAATGACTTTTTTGGTGAACGAATTTTTCAAGCAAAAAGGGCGGCATCTGAAACTGACTTTCGGGAAGCCCGTTCCCTACACGCATTTTGACCAGTCCAAACCCGCTTTGCAGTGGGCGGACAGCATCCGTCAACAGGTATATGCCATGCAGGCTTAGTCCTTTGAGGGGAACAGTTTTTGGAACCAGTATCTCGATTTTTCGCTGAGCCTGTCGTGAGCGGCTGCCGAGGTCAATGAAATGACGGGTATGGACGAGTCGTAGATGATTTGGTGCGCCACAGAGCCGATATAATGCTCGGACGTTCGCAGTCCCTCTTGTTGAGTCATCATCATCAAAGCATCGGCGTGTATTTCATTGGCATATTCCACAATCATTTCATGGATAGGCTGGTTGCCCTTCTTGAATATTTTTTCGGTACAGCGTACACCGTTTTCTTCTATTGTATCGCGCATTTTCTGCATTTTTTTGTATATCCTGCTTTTCCTTTCGGACATTCCGCCCATCAGCACCGAGGTAAGGTGGATGGTGGCGTCGAAGAAAAGTCCGAATGAGATGGCGTTGAACACCTCTTCGCGGGTTTGTTTGGTCAGGTCGATGGGAAGCACAATATCCTTGAATTGAGAGGTAGAGGTGGCGCCGGGAAGCATGAGAACCGGGCAGTTCGATTTTTGTACTACGCGCATCGTGTTGGTGCCGAAGTGCGTAAGCGACGACTGCTTGGAAGTTCTGCCCATCACAATGAATCTGGGCTTTTCTTCTTTGGCAACTGTCAGGATACGCTCATAAATCCGTCCTGTTTCTACTCTGAATCCGATTTCGATACCCGATTCTTTTGTTGCATTTTGCACGATAATCTTTAATCGCTCTGTAACGTCTTCAGTCAAAGTCTCTTCCATCTTTTTGCTAAAAACAGAAGAAACAGTCTGCAATTCGGAATCAAGTACCACAAACAATAAAATTTTTCCGTTAACGAAGTTGGCTAAATGATACGCCTGTTTCAAAGCCTCGTTTGAAAGTTCTTGAAAATCAAAGGGAACAATAATATTATACATAAAAAAAGGGTTTAAATACTCACTCATTTATATTCGACAAATTTACAACAAATATTAAAAAAACAAAAAAAAACTTTATTTTGACGCAACAAATTTGTAATATTGCATCTTATTAGTAAAAGAATAAGCCTGTGATTTTTGCAGGTTGTCCTTTTATTGTAGATAACAAACAATAAGACAAGTCATTGGCTGAACTTTTTTCAGATATTATCAATCGCTGTAAACAGGGGGACAGAAAGGCTCAAGAGGCTGTTTATAACCTGCTTGCTGCAAAAATGTTTGCAGTTTGTATGCGTTATTGTCAGAGCAGGGCAGAGGCGGAGGACGTGTTGCATGACGGATTTGTAACGATTTTCACGAAAATCAAGCAATTTAATCATGCGGGAAGTTTTGAAGGTTGGGTACGTCGAATTTTTGTCAACCATGCGTTGGAGCGGTGCCGCAACGACAACCGTTTGCCGGTGATTGAGAATATTGAGGCGGTAGAGTATCAGTTGGCTGAGGAAGATGCAGCAGACGTAGCGGATGACTGGGCGGCATATCAGTTGTCGGAAGCGGATTTGCTGGATTTAATCAACCAATTGCCACAACAGTACAGGATTGTTTTCAATATGTATGTGCTGGAAGGCTTATCGCATAGAGAGATTAGTGATAAATTAAGTGTTTCGGAAGGTACTTCGCGCTCGAACCTGCAACGGGCAAGGGTTATCCTTCAAAAACAAGTGAATGAACTTGCAGCGTCAATAAAATATAAGCAGTATGCAAAAAAATAACGAGCGAATCGATGAATTGTTTTCCCGAAAAATCGGGGACATGGAAGTAACGCCGCCCGAAAATGGGTGGCAGCGTATTCAACAAGAGTTGGATAGCCAAAAGCGTTCTTCCTTTAAATTTTGGATGGCAGCAGCCTCTATTGCCTTATTAATGGGTACGATAGCCACCATTATGTATGTGAACACTTCCAATCACCTCAATCCTGCCGACGCCATAGCGGTTGTGGAACAGGGACAACCTCAACAAACTGAGGAAACAACAACTCAAATTCTTTCAAACAACAACAATAATAATAATACGCCACAAACATTACAAACACCGACAACAGTTAGTGAAAACCATCCTTTGAAGACCGAAACTGCCGCCGAAACAAATTCTTCCTATACACAGCCTTCACAAAATCAGCAAAATACCGCGGTTGATTCTAAAACGCCGGTCTATTTTGATACGCCCATTCATCGCGAGCAGCGGCAGGCGTTGAATACTCAGCGATTAGCCGTTTTGGTGGACAGATTCGCCACAAAACCGGCAGTGATGCCTTTGGAGAAAAATCGCCCTGTTATCATGGCTTCCACCCTGCCGGTGTATAACAGCGAGTGGAATCCCTTTGAAGACGAAGAAAAAACGAAAACCCAACCCAAAAACAAATGGGAGATTTCGGGACAATTTGCACCTACCTATTCCTACCGCAGCATTACCAGTGTACCGTCAAACATGAAACGGGCGGATTTCGACGAGGCGGAAAGCGCTTTGCTCGCTTATTCGGGCGGTGTGAACGTGGCGTATAGCGTTGCAAGCCGGTTCAGCGTGCAAGTGGGCGTTTTTTATACACAAATGGGACAATCTGTGAACGGCGTTACCACCGGTTACAATATGTATGCCGCCGTCAGTTCCAATAATACCTATTCCAAAAATACGCTGCGCACGTCATCCGGTACGTCATCCGTCACTTCCAGCATGAAAGCGGATGTGAATGAGAACTATGCCAACTATTTCAATGAAAATGCCGTTCAAGGTTCGCTCAATAATTCGGTAACTGCAAAATCATCTCAATCTACTATGATTGAACGCCTTGACTATATCGAAATTCCCATGTTGATGCGATATAAGTTGATTGACAAAAAATTTGATTTCATTCTGTTGGGGGGAGGGAGTACCAATATCTTGATTAACAACAATGTATTCCTTGATAACGGAAAAGAAACACTCAGAGATGGCTCTATTGCAGGGGCGCGTAATTTTAATTACAACACCACCGTCGGGTTTGGCATGAACTACCAGTTAAGCGGTTCCTTATTGATAGGCATTGAGCCGGTTTTCAAATACTTTTTGCAATCATACACCAAAGATAATACCGTTGGCAGTCATCCCTATTCATTTGGCTTATTTACAGGCGTTTATTATTCATTTTGAAATTTAAAACGATATATAATGGATTTATTAAGTGGACTTCTTTCGCGACGTAGCATCAGGAAATATACCGATGCGCCGATTCCGCGCGAAAAGGTCGAAGAGTTGATTAAATACGGTATGTATGCCCCTTCGGCGCATAACAGGCAGCCGTGGCACTTTGTCCTGTTGAACGACAAGGAAATTTTCGCCAAGATACTTGAATTTCAGCCTCATACCAAGATGCTGGCTGATGCTCAATGGGGGATTGTGGTGTGTGGTGATGAAAATTTAGCTTTGACGCCCGATTACTATCCGGGTGATTGTGCTGCCGCTACCCAGAATATCTTGCTGGCGGCGCATGGAATGGGCTATGGCGCTGTATGGTTGGGCATTTATCCGCGTCCCGAAAGGATAAGCGCCTTGGCTAAATTGTTGGCATTGCCGGAGCATATCCATCCGTTTTCAATCATTTCGGTGGGCGTGCCGGCACAAGAGGCGACCACCCCCGAACGTTTTTATCCCGAAAGGATACACTTCAATCATTGGTAATCATTTATTTCATACAAATTAATGGATTTATTTTTTGATATACTGAAAATTACGATTCCCTCTGTTCTCTTATTGATTGCTGTCGGGTACATTGTGGGCGGATTTTTGCGCAACAGCGAAAAATTGCAGCAGATGAAGTTGATTAGGAAGAATCAGCAAATAACTGTTCCCTTGCGGTTGCAGGCTTACGAGCGGCTTATCCTCTTTTTGGAGCGAATTTCGCCCGATTCAATCCTCTTGCGTGCCAATTACCCCGATAAAACAAGCCAACAACTGCATCAGGAGTTGTTGCAAAGCATCCGTGCCGAGTTTGAGCACAATCTTTCGCAGCAGTTATATGTGTCTATTGAGTCGTGGAACAGCGTAAAAAACGCCCGCAACTACACCATCGCGTTGATTAATAGCGCTGCTGCCGAACTGGAAGAGGGAGTGCCCGCCATTGAACTGAGCCGGAACATACTTGCTGCCACAGCCGAAATGGAGCAGACACCTACACAAAAAGCGATTGACGAGTTAAAAAGAGATATTCAGCAGATTTTTTAATCTTTATGCTGCGTGGAAACCGTTTTATTTATCATTAGTTTACTGTTGCTGCTGGTATCCATTGTGGGATGCTTTTTGCCGATGTTGCCCGGTCCCACTTTGGCGTATATTGCCCTTTTGATGCGACATTTTTTCACAACGCCTGAAAAGGCTTACGGTACAACCTTTCTTGTTGTGATGGGCGTAGTAATGGCAGTGGTTTTTGTGTTGGATTACGTCATCCCCGGCTGGCTTATGCGCAAAACAGGCGGCTCAAAGTCCGGCTCGCGCGGCGCCCTCATAGGCATGATTCTGGGCATTATTTTTACGCCTGTCGGAATGTTGTTGGGAATGTTTCTGGGAGCGTTCATCGGCGAATGGCTGAACAACCATGATGGCGGACGTTCCCTCGGTATGGCGGTCTTTTCGTTTTTGGGATTTTTACTCAGCACGGGCATTAAATTTATCTACTGCATCATCGTGACGTGGTATTTCCTTTTCCCGTAGGGCTTATTGGTAAGGAATTTGCGTTTTACGCCGGATCCACGTCAGGAATAATTTGCAGCGACTTGTAATCGGGCGACATTTTGATATGAACGATTGCTTCCGCCAGCAATTGCTTTGCCTTTTGAACGGACGCCGTTTTTTCTATTTTCAGCAGGATATTCTCTAAATACCAAGTCTGAACGCGGGAAATGACAGGCTCGTAGGGACC
>JAISKR010000120.1 GCA_031260845.1 Bacteroidales bacterium | reverse complement strand
TGCGACACCTTGGCGGATACAAACAGCATTGCCGATGCGTTTTTGCAGGTAGCCACGCAGGCTCCGCAGCCGATGCAGGCAGCAGCGTCCATAGCGAGGTCGGCGTTTTGTTTGCGGATGGGAATGGCGTTGCCGTCGGGTACGCCGCCCGTGTTCACAGACGTGTAACCGCCCGCCTGAATGATTTTGTCAAACGCGCCGCGGTCCACCACCAAATCCTTGACAACCGGAAAAGCCGCCGAACGCCACGGCTCAATCCAGATGGTGTCGCCGTCGTTGAAACGGCGCATGTGCAACTGGCAGGTCGTGATGCCGGAATCGTTGCCGTGCGGACGTCCGTTGATGAACAGACTGCACATCCCGCAGATGCCTTCGCGGCAGTCGTGGTCGAAACACACCGGTTTCTCTACTTTGTCCACCAACTGCTCGTTCAACTGGTCGAGCATCTCCAAAAAGGAACACTCGCGCGAGATATTGCTGATTTGGTAGGTTTGAAACCTGCCCTTTGCCTTGGCGTTTTCCTGCCGCCATATTTTCAATGTGAGATTTAATCCTTTCTTTTCCATTTTATCTATTTTTAATTTTTGATTTTTGATTTTCTATTTTCTGTCATTAAATATCTTTTCTGAATCCTATCGGATTGCGAGGTTTGTCTGCCAATCGCTTTTGTTCTGCCATTTCATTAAGAATATCCAGTATTTCAGCGATTTGCAAAGTTGTGTCCAATTGATATTCTTCTAATTGACGTTTTAGTTCGGCATACCCCATTGCCAATTCCCTCATTCGGACAAAAGCCCTCATAATGATGATATTGACATTGATTGCCGTATCGCTTCGCAATATACTGGAAAGCATCGCAACACCTTGTTCGGTAAAAGCAAATGGGGCTATGTAACTGTATTTCAGCGGGTGGTCACAATTTGTGACCACCTTAGCCCATTCATCTTTCGTTAACTCGAACATGAAGTCGGATGGAAATCTGCTTGGATTCCGCCTGACCGCTTGTTTTAACGCTTTGGTTTTGACATCGTACATATCCGCAAGGTCAATATCCAGCATTACTCTGTAATTTCTGATTTCGTAAATCTTACTTTGTATGACCTGAATATCCATATCTCAATTCTCTTTTTTACGTTTTACGGTATGTTTGAATTTCAATAGCGCCAAATTCAGTTCGATGCTTGTTTCCGAATCGGTTGCCTGCATATCGCTACCCAATAGTTCGGAAATAATATCTCCGCTCTTCTGCATCAGCGTTTTTTGAAGGCTTTCTTCTTGCGATTCCGAAAGTTCCAACATAGTGCGCTGCAATTCTCTGATTTTTTCAAAAGCCTCCACTATGGCTATGGTCGTTTCCGTAGCCTGCGGGCTTTTCAGTATCGTTGCCAGCATATAAAGACCTTTCCTCCTAAAGGCTGTCGGAAGTGCCGTAGAATGTTTCAATCGGTTGAACCGGTCAAAATTTTTGACCAGTTCGTTTTTTTCTTCTTTTGATACCTGAAATAAGTACCCCTCAGGAAATTTTTTCGGATTGTTCTTTACCGCCTGATTTACTTCTTTGGTCTCCACTCCGTACAATTCTGCCACATCGCTGTCTATAAGAATGTGGCAGTCTTGCAAAACTATCACTCTGTGCTCTACATCAACCATTTTGATGATATTGCTCATACAGATTACCTAATTATCATTTATAATTTCTCTGCGCCACCTTGATTTCCTCGTACTGCAACGGTTCTTTGTGCAGGGCGGGTTCTTGGTCGTCGCCGGTGTATTCCCATGCGGAAACGTACATGAACTTATCGTCTTGACGAAGCGCCTCGCCTTCGGGCGTTTGGTACTCTTCGCGGAAATGTCCGCCGCACGATTCCTCGCGAAGCAGACCGTCGCGAGCCATCAGTTCGCCCAATTCGAGGTGGTCGGCGGTGCGAAGCGCTTTTTCCAACTCTTGGTTGAACTCGCCTGTGACGCCTGTTATACGCACGTCTTGCCAAAATTCCTTGCGGATGGCTTGGATTTCCGTAATGGCGTCTTTCAGACTTTGTGCGGTGCGTGCCATTCCTACCTTTTCCCACATCACGGTGCCGAGTTTACGCTGGAAATAATCAACGGAATGTTTGCCCTGTATGGACATCAGTTTGTTGATGGTTTCCTCCACCTTCTTTTTGGCGTCGTTGAACTCAGGCAGGTCGGTAGAGAAACGCGGTGTGCGGATTTCAGCCGCGAGGTAGTTCTGAATGGTGTAGGGCAGCACGAAATATCCGTCTGCCAAGCCCTGCATCAGCGCGGATGCGCCGAGGCGGTTGGCGCCGTGGTCGGAAAAGTTGGCTTCGCCGGCGGCAAACAGTCCGGGGACGGTGGTTTGCAACTCGTAGTCCACCCAGATGCCGCCCATCGAATAGTGAATGGCAGGGTAAATCATCATCGGCGTTTCGTAGGGATTGTCGTCTACGATTTTTTCGTACATCTGGAAGAGGTTGCCGTAGCGGGCTTCAATCACTTTTTTGCCTAAGCGGTCGATGGCTGAGGCAAAGTCGAGATACACCGCCAATCCGGTTTCGCCTACGCCAAATCCGGCGTCGCAGCGTTCCTTGGCGGCGCGTGAGGCGACGTCGCGCGGCACGAGGTTACCAAACGCAGGATAGCGGCGTTCGAGGTAATAATCGCGGTCTTCCTCCTTGATTTGTGTCGGTTTGAGTTTGCCTGCGCGAATAGCCTCGGCGTCTTCCTTATTCTTGGGCACCCAGATGCGTCCGTCGTTGCGCAACGATTCGGACATCAGCGTCAGTTTCGACTGATAGTCGCCGTGCACAGGGATACAGGTCGGGTGAATCTGCACGTAGCAAGGATTGCCGAACGCTGCACCGCGTTTGTAGCACTTCCATGCCGCGCTACCGTTGGAACCCATCGCATTGGTGGACAGGAAGAACACGTTGCCGTACCCGCCCGTAGCAATCACTACGGCATGGGCGGCATATTTCTCAATCTCGCCGGTCACTAAGTTGCGAACGATGATGCCGCGGGCTTTTCCATCGACAATCACCACGTCCATCATTTCGCGGCGGGTAAACATTTTCACGCTGCCTTTTTCCACCTGACGGCTCAACGCGCTGTATGCGCCCAACAGCAACTGCTGTCCGGTTTGACCGCGGGCATAGAAGGTACGGCTCACCTGTGCGCCGCCAAACGAGCGGTTGTCCAACAGTCCGCCGTAATCGCGGGCAAAAGGTACGCCCTGCGCCACGCACTGGTCGATAATGTTGTTCGACACTTCCGCCAGACGGTAAACGTTGGCTTCGCGGGCGCGGTAGTCGCCGCCCTTGATGGTGTCGTAGAACAGACGATACACCGAGTCGCCGTCGTTTTGGTAGTTCTTGGCGGCGTTGATGCCCCCCTGCGCAGCGATGGAATGTGCCCGACGCGGACTGTCCTGTATGCAGAAATTGAGCACGTTAAAGCCCAATTCGCCGCAACTTGCAGCCGCAGCCGCCCCAGCCAAGCCGGTGCCTACGATGATAATATCCAACTTACGCTTGTTGGCGGGGTTCACCAGATTCTGGTGCGCCTTGTATTCTGTCCATTTTTGGGATAATTTTCCCTCAGGTATTTTTGATTCTAACGTTATCATACGTTTTTATATTTTTGATTTTATATTTTTGATTATTCTTTCAAATTTTTATGCTGCATTCAACGGTTTGATTCTGTCAATGATTTCGTAAGCCACATCAAAGCCTCTTTTGATGACTTTTGCGTCTTGCAAACCATCGTAATAACCCGAAAGATGCAGAATTTCATACACCGAGTTCAGATACAGCAACAGTTTTTTGTCGAGTTTGGCAACTTGGTCGCGATAGAAGTCTATGGACTTCCGTTTTCCGCTCCGCACATCCTTCATTTTCAGATAAGCGTCAAGCGCAATCAAT